>WTHW01000084.1 GCA_011526395.1 Alphaproteobacteria bacterium | reverse complement strand
CCAACACCGCCACAGATGAATAATCATGGCAACTATATCATCTCGCTTGGTAATTTCTGTCGCTGGCTAGCTGAACAAGCAGAAGCATTAGGTGTTGAGATTTATCCAGGCTTCCCAGCTGCACATGTCATTCATGATGATAATGGTGCTGTCATTGGTGTTGGCACAGGTGATATGGGCATCGGCAAAGATGGTGAGAAGACTGATAATTACATGCCTGGCATGGATTTGTTGGCAAAGCAGGTCATTTTCGCTGAAGGCTGTCGCGGTCATTTGACCAAAGGCCTGTTTGAGACATTTAATTTGCGTGAAGGCAAAGACCCGCAAACATATGCGATTGGCATCAAAGAATTGTGGGATATTGACCCTGCAAAATCAAAGCCGGGCACTGTATGGCATTCGGTTGGCTGGCCATTATCAACTGATACATATGGCGGCTCATTCTTGTATCACCTAAATGGTAATCAGGTCGCTGTTGGGTATGTTGTAGGTCTTGATTATTCAAACCCGCATCTATCACCATTCGAAGAATTCCAGCGCTTTAAAACACATCCAAAGGTTAGAGACGTGTTTGAAGGTGGCAGACGTGTCTCATATGGCGCCCGTGCGCTTAATGAAGGTGGCTTCCAATCTGTGCCAAAATTGACATTCCCAGGTGGTTGTCTTGTTGGCTGTACAGCTGGCTTTTTGAATGTGCCAAAAATCAAAGGCACACATACATCTATGAAGTCAGGCATGCTTGCAGCTGATGCTGTGTTCGACATCGTTGCCCAAGATGATGCGCAAAATGCCGTTGAGCCATCATCATATGCTGAAAAGATTGAACAATCATGGCTTTGGAAAGAGCTATATAAGGTGCGCAATATCCGCCCATCTTTCAACAAAGGTCTATGGGTTGGCATGGCCTATTCTGCGCTTGATACTTATTTGCTTCGCGGCAATGCGCCTTGGACATTCAAACATCATGCTGATCATAGCAATTTAAAGCCTGCTGATAAGGCACCAAAAATTGACTATCCAAAGCCTGATAATGTTGTGAGCTTTGACCGTAACTCATCAGTTTATTTGTCAGGCACAAATCATGAAGAAAACCAGCCTGTGCATTTGCGCTTGAAAGATGCAAGCATTCCGGTCGCACATAATCTGGCGATTTATGATGCGCCAGAACAGCGTTATTGCCCAGCTGGTGTTTACGAGATTGTGCGTGATGAGAATGGTGAAAATCCAGCCTTGCAAATCAATGCGCAAAATTGTGTACATTGTAAGACATGTGATATTAAAGACCCATCACAGAATATTCAGTGGGTCACGCCAGAAGGAGGCGGGGGGCCAAATTACCCCAATATGTAGACACAAGATGGCATTTTTAAACATAACAGCCCACAAAGCATGTCCCACAAAGTCTGTTACTCCGACTAAGATATGGCGATATCTCTTTGTGGGCTGTTGTTTTATGTTATCAGCTTGTCAGACCACAAATAATCAGACCATCACAGCCAATGGCAAGGATGTAAGTGATGCCCCTTTGAGCGAGAGCTTATCAAGTAATTATTTGATGGCACGCCAAGCGGTTTATCAAAATGACCTGCCATCAGCGACTGACTTTTTCACAAACTCACTTGTGAAAGATGATAATAATATTGCCTTATTGCGGCATTCTTTCCTGACACATTATCAATCTGGCAATATCGAGCAGGCTGCGGAAATTGCAAGGCGGATGGAATCCTTAAACGTCACAATGCCGCTTGCACAAGAACCAGCGCTGATTGAATCTGCCCTTGCAGAAGATTGGGGCGGTGTCTCTGCGCTGGCAGATATTTTATCGCAATCTGATACATCTTTGGTGATCGCAAATGTAGCTCATGCGTGGGCGTTATTTGCCCAAGGTCAATTTGCAGGTGCGATTTCCCAAATGTCTCAAACAGCGAATTTACTGCAAAATGAGCTTGGGTTAACGCCTGCTTTTATGGAATTGCAAATTGCACATTTGCTTGAAGTTGCTGGCAAGACACAAGAAGCGCTTGCAAAATTAAATAGCCTTGGCCTGATTGAGAATTATCCGCCACATATACAATTATCCATTGCCTCTGCCTATCATCGCCTTGGTGATAAGCGCACCGCCATTGAGATTCTTGAAGAGTATTTGTCACCTAGCTTTGATAATGGTGCCATTATTGCGAGCTTTAAGGATGAGAGTAATCAGCTATTACAGCCTATGACAGTGCGTCGCGGCCTTGCGCAATCACTTCTTGATACAAGCTGGCTTGATACAGAAAAATCTATCCGCTCACTTTTATTGGCACGCGCACAGCTTGCTTTAATCATTCAACCTGATTTTGAAGCAGCACATTTTGTGATTGCACAAGAATATCTGGCGCTTAACCAATTAAGTGCCGCTAAAATCTATCTTGATAATATTGAAGAAGATAGCTCTTATTATTTGCCATCTCAATTCATGCTCACTGCTTATTTGCGGCGTACAGGCGAGATAAATCAAGCGCTTGATCTTGTCCGCGCGCTGCGCTCATCACGCCCTTATCATGACAGGCTAACATTGGTCGAGGCAGATATTTTGCGATCTGTGGATCGTTGCAGTGAGGCGGCGCCTTTATATAATGCCCTGTTAGACGGTCGTTTTGATAATTCACGTCTTCATCGAAATTTAGCTATTTGCCTAGAGCGGACAGCAGAAACAAAAGAAGATGAAGCCCTAGCAGAGCAATATTTTTTATCATCATTAGCGCGCGACCCCAATGATGCCTTTACCCTTAATTATCTTGGCTATTGGTATGCTGATACAAATCGCAAATTAGATGATGCCATCACCTATATTAAGCGCGCTGTTGAATTACGCCCTTCATCTGGGTTTTTTGCAGATTCATTAGGCTGGGTTTATTACAAGCTTGAAAATTATGATGACGCGATTTTATGGCTTGAAAAAGCGATTCAGCTAGAGCCTCTTGACCCTGTTATCACAGAACATTTAGGAGATGTTTATTGGGTCGTAGGTCGTGATTTTGAAGCAATTTACAAATGGCAATTAGCGCGAAAGCAAGCCACAGAAGATGATATGATCACACGCCTAGATGGCAAATTATCTGAGGCTGAAAGCCAAGATGGCCGCCCGCTAGAAACATATCCTTATTAAAATATCGTGGTTTAGTGATGATTACCGCACATGCTAAAATCAATTTAACATTATCTGTCACTGGGCGTGATGAGGATGGTTATCATCAGCTGGTATCTGCTGTTTGTTTTACAGATTTTGGCGATAAGTTAAGGATATCCCCAACAAGCGATAACCCAATCACCACAATCAAGGGTCCTTTTGCAGAGATATTGGCAAAAGCAGGTGGTGATCATCTGGTATCTGGCGCCCATAATTTGGCAAAAGAAATTATGCCATCTTTAAATGATTATGATGTGACGATTGACTAACATATTCCCCTTGGTGGCGGTCTTGGTGGTGGTAGTGCAGATGCAGCTGCTTATCTGCGCGCTATCACATTTGACTGGACACAAGAAGCGCGCATGCAATTGCGTGATAAGCTTGTCAGTTTGGGCGCTGATGTGCCGGCTTGTTATATCAATAAGATGCATATCATGACAGCGAGAGGAGAGATGGCACATGAGGTGGCATCAGATCCTGCCCGAAATCCCATTATGGTGATAGCCAATCCCAATTGCCATGCAGATACAGGCGCTGTTTTCCGACATTTTGCAGAGCATAATAAAGACTATAGCGCTGATAATCAGGCACATTTATCACAATATCTACAGCAAGGGGCATGGGGTGATGTGCTTGCCATTGGCAATGATCTGACTTCTTCTGCGATGGCGCTTTATCCTGATATCTCTGATTTGCTTCGCCGTATGGAGCAAAGCGGGCATGAAACAAAAGATGCCTTTATCGGTGCGGGGATGAGTGGGAGCGGTGCAAGCTGTTTTGCGCTTCTAACAGATGATGAGGCTGCCTCTTATGTGGTATCATCTTTGCGGAACCAGAAAATTTGGGTTCAAAAAACCCGCTTTTTTTAGTCATCACATTACGGTAAATGAAAAATCTCTGTGGAATGGTGAAAAAAGGCACATATTTTTATTGCAACTATTTTATAAGATAGGTATGTAATCAGCCTAGCCTATATATTCTTA
>WTHW01000183.1 GCA_011526395.1 Alphaproteobacteria bacterium | reverse complement strand
GTCCTGAAAAAATCGATGTGCTTGTTCAACGCGCTAAAGATGGCGGTGATTCCGCTGGTCTTTCTGGCGGCAACGTGTTCGTTATTGTTGGCGATGATATCGCATTCGTTCCTGTGCAGGATTTGTAAGGCAAAACAAAAGAAAGCAAGATGAACCTGATTGGCGATAAAGTTGTTGAAACAGTCGCTGGTACAGACGCACTTGGCTTTGAGCAGTTGCAAGAATTGCAAGAAGCATCTGAAATGACAGGTGTGCCGATTGAGCAGTTAATGAAAGTGGATGCTGCATTGTCTGAAATTCCAGCAGATCTTGCTGAATCACTAACAGAAGAAATCGCTTTGTTGGTTGAAGAAGGCGCATTGGATCTTGTTCAGGAATTCCTAAATGATGACTTAATTATTGATAATTTGGCTCTGATTGCTGAAGTAACTGCAGACATTGAAGCACAGTTTGAAGCAGGTTTTGATGAAGAGATCGACGCGATTAAACTTTGCGTTGGTGCAGGTGGCTCACAAGCAACTTGTGAAGCATTGGATGCAAAATTCGGTGAAGAAGGCGAGCTGTAAGAAGCCGTCTGTATATAATTTTAAAAGGGAGGCTTTTGCCTCCCTTTTTTTATGAACACCCGGAAATTGACTAACCAGACCGAAAGCGTTTTTTCAACCGGTTTTTAGCCTCTGATGTGCCATCATGGAATGTGCCAAACCACACATCCATCGGAAAATCGACAGAGCCATAATTACATTCAAAATACCTGTGATGAAGCTGGTGGTGGAAATGGCCAAGCGCTATGCGCCTTGATTTGCCAACGAGTAATTCATGAAAGCCGGTGTGACCAATAACAGCTGACAATGCCAGCATATAGCCATGAAACATGATATGAATCGGATGTGATGGGATCACAAGATGGATGAGAAGTGAGCTGAAGTAGAGCATATGCTCTATGGGATGCATTGAAATGCCAGACCAAGGACCGACATTCACATTGCGATGATGCAAGCTATGCACCCAGTCATATAACACACCCCAATGAAGTAGGCGATGCACAATATAAAAATGAAACGCAATCCATATACCGGTTACAAGAAGAATGGCTGCAAACCAGATAGGGGCATCTCCAAAGGATAAAGTTGCTATTTTATTTGTAGATAACAACCATATCAGGCCTGCCTCATAGGCTGACCAAATTGTCACGCCGCTTGCGAGGGAAAAAAACATATTGTCATAGAGCTGATTGCCAAATGTAAATTTACCGCCGCCACGATGCAGAAAGGCAGCTATATATTTAGTCTCTTTATCTTGAGCTTTTCTGGCATAGAGAGCGTAATGAAGGCCGCCAGCAACGACAATGGTTATCAGCAAATTGCGCACGTAAATTTGTGCCGCAAAGCCAAATGAAAACTCACTTCCGGTTGTGATAATGGACTGATGAAAATACCAACCAGCCAGCGCCAAGATAAGGAAAAAACTAACCTCTGATAAAGTTAGCCAATAATCACGATGGTAGGCGATGATTTTGCGCGCTGACCATGGGAATTCAAATAAGGGGTTATTGCCGATTGGAAGGTCAGGATGATAGTGCCATTCAGATCGTGCTTGTTTCTGCGCTGTTTTTACCTCTGCCATGATACACCCTCATTTGTTTATTTTCATGCTATCTGATGTTCATCTTAATTTGGCGGAGATGACAAGTGAAATTATAGATATGATGTAGGCTTATTCAGCAGCGTCATTTACCCTGAACTTGCTCAACAGCTTGCTCTCATGGTAAGTGACAAATCATGAGTGATGAATCTTTCCAAATTATTCCCTATCAGGCGCGCCATTTGGCACAAGTGACAGCGATTTATGCGCATCATGTTTTGCATGGCACAGCCTCTTTTGAAGAGGTGCCGCCAACTGAGGCTGAGATAGCAGAGCGGTTCTCTGGTCTGTTAGAAGATAATTATCCGATTTTAGTTGCCATTACAGATGATGAAAAAGTCATTGGATATGCCTATGGGGGGCCTCATAAATTGCGCTCAGCTTATCGATTTACGGTTGAAGATTCGATTTATGTCGCACCCGGTATGCAACGCCGTGGTATAGGCCATGCGCTGCTATCTGCCCTCGTTGATGAATGCAGGAAAGGCCCCTTTCATCAAATGCTTGCTGTTATTGGTGATTCCAATAATGCGTCCTCTATCGGTGTTCACTCATCATGCGGCTTTACTCACTTTGGCACCGCCAAAAATATTGGGTTCAAATTTGGCCAATGGCTTGACGTTGTCTATATGCAACGGAGCTTAAAAGAAGATATGAGATAGCTTATGCCCCGAAATATCATAAAAATTCTTGATAAAGATTTTGCCGATATGAAGAAGGGGCAAGCAATGTATATTTCCTCTCCTGAAGAGGTGGCATCTTACATCCAAGGCATACCACATGGTACGACACGCACCCCAAAGGAAATGCGCGCAGATCTAGCCTTGCAGGCTGGTGCTGAGGTGACTTGTCCTGTCTCCACTGGCATCTTTTTGCGACTTGCCATTGAGGATGTTTTGAAGATGTTTTCCATTGAAGAGTCACCCTTGCCATTTTGGCGCGTTGTGGATGAAAAACATGCTGTGCTTAAAAAGCTTGGGCTATCGCCTGACACGATAGCTAAGATGCGTCACTTGGAACAGTCATCTTAAAAAACCAAAATTTATAGCACCCTTATTGACTTAAATTATTTATATTACTTCTACTATTGGTTAACACGTTAACCATATAGGAGTAGGATATGAAAAGACGTTCATTTATTGGCGCAAGCGCGGTGGTGCTGTTGCGTTATCTGCGGCGGCGATACAGCCAGCCACGGCAGGGTCTCGTGGCAAAAAAGGGGTATTGCTTGTTCATGGATCATGGCATGGCGCATGGTGCTGGGGCGGTGTCATCCCTCATTTGCATGAGGCAGGCATTGCAACATTTGCCATTGATTTGCCAGGCCATGGCCTCAACACCATCTTACCAGATTCATTTACCAAGCGTCCCTTAGATGCAGGTGCATTTGCGACTGAAGTATCGCCTCTTGCTGGCTATGGCATCAATGATTATGCAGATGCTGTTATCAAGGCTGCTGAAGAGGCCAAAGAGGCTGGTGTTAAGAAGCTTTATGCAGTGGGGCATTCAATGGGCGGTGTGCCGATTAGCTTTGCGGCGGCAAAGCGGCCTGACTTATTTGAAGGGCTGGTTTATATTGCGGCACTTGCGCCCGCGCCGGACAAGCCTGCTGGAACTTATTTGGCACTGCCTGACCAAGCAGAGAATAGCAAATTAGGCCCTGCTATTAAGGCTGAACCTGCGACTATAGGTGCGCTTCGTATTGACCCGCGATCTGAGGATGAGAGCTATTTGGCGGCTATGAAATTGGCACTTGCAGATGATGTAGATGATGCCTATCTGCGCACCGTGATGCATTATTTAACACCTGATGCGCCTGTGTCCATTTATGGCGAGGTTGCTGACTTTGACTCTGGTTATGAGAAGCTGAAACGTAGCTTTAATATTTGCAATCAAGATAAGACTGTTCTGCCATCGACAGCTGAGGCGATGATTGCAGATATGGATGCGGCGTGGCCAAGGCAAAAGACCAAAGTGCGTCGCATAGATAGCTCGCATGAGGCGATGTTTGCCGCGCCAGAAGAGCTGGCACGGCATATCAAGAAGTCTCTGTAGCTTAGGCTTTTTTGGCAGTTTCAAATGCCTGTAGCTGGGCGGCAGTCTCGAGGATTGAGTCATTCAAATCACGTGCCTGCCAGCCTAGCACAGCCTTTGCTTTATCAGCTGGTGTGTAGCGTTCTGCATCTAACAGTTGCGAGATTTGTTTTGTTGGCGCATCGAGGAGACCAAACAACTTTACAAGCCAGTTAGGCATTTTGCGCGTTGGTGATTTTTTATAGCCTGCTTGATTTAGAATGGTGCAAAGCTCAATTAGCCATAATTCATTAGCACTGACAATAAAGCGCTCGCCAGCGGCTTTTTTGTTTGTCATGGCCTCTATGTGAGCTGATGCGACATCGCGTACATCGACAAATCCAAAATGTAAGTTGGCGGCGGCTGGCACTTTGCCAACGATGATTTGGCGAATGAAGTCATTTGATGTGCCGATATCTTCGGTGAGTGTTGGGCCTAGCACAACTGTCGGATTGATAACTGATAGCTCGGTTTTTGCCTTGCCTGTCTGGGCATTTATGAGTTCCCACGCCTTCATTTCTGCGAGGGTTTTGCTTTTGTAATAGGCTGTGGTTTTGGGGTGATTGACATCTGTCCAGTCATCTTCGGTGAAGTGTGTTTTGCCATCATGTGTGTCTGTGATAGAGGCGCCAGATGAGGTGACAACGACACGGCTGACCTTATGTTTGATAGCGGCTGAGATGACATATTCTACGCCAGATACAGCTGGTTTGATAAGGTCATCTTCATGTTTTGGGACACCCAAAATGAAGGGGGAGGCGACGTGCAAGACATAGTCACAGCCCTTGACAGCTTCGTCCCAGCCTTCTGGTTTTGTAAGGTCTGCCTCAAATAATGAGAAATTTTTAGTGTCTCTGCCTGCCTTTGTTAGAGCTTGTTTCAGCTCTGCTTCGCGGCTTAGAGATCGCACTGTGCCGCGGACTTCATGCCCCTGTCCCAATAGTTGTTCGATACAATGAAGTGCGATAAAGCCGGATGCGCCGGTAACTAAAATCTGTGCCATAGACTGTCTTTTCATCCTTAAATTTCGAAAAATTATACAAATTCGTCCAATTTGTAGATTGACTTTTTTACATTTTTTGTTAAATTGTCAAGATGAAAAATTCAGATAGTCAAATTAGTCAAGCCGCGATGGCGCAATTTGCCAAATATGGCATTCGCAAAACGACGATGCAGGATGTGGCAGATGAGGCTGGTGTCTCGCGCCAGACATTATATAACCGTGTGCCAAATAAGGATGCACTGTTGCAGTTAGTCGCGCGTTGTTATTTCGAAGATATCATGATGCGCTGTGTTGATGATGTATCAGAGGCAGTTGATTTATCTGCCGCGCTTGATGTGCTGATAGGCTATTTTGTCAAAGAGCCGTGGCAGACCATCCACGCCATGCCAGAGGCAGGTGATTTCGAAGCCGCGACTGATAAGGCGATTGCTGGTGAGGTTGAAAAAGCAGGTGCCAAGAAGATGACAATTGTCTCTGAGACCATCACCCATTTCTATGATGGCTATGATGAGAGGAAGGCGCAGGATATTGCGCGCTTTTTCTGTGCCACTGCGAGCGGTGTGAAAAGCGAGGCAAAGAGCGCCGCCGAATTAGAGACGCTTTGTGATGTGATGAAAGCCTCCTTGCTGGCAACCCTTCATGCCCTGCGCGAGGCGGCATAACCCCCCTCTGATGCGGCCGGTACCCCTTCCCCCCCTTTTATGATTTGTTTATGTGACGTTGGTTTATGATGGTTAAGATAGTGAAATATCGCAAAACGCTTTATACGCTTGGCAGTTTTATTGTGCTGGGCGCGCTTATCACAATTGGTCTATTCACCTATGAGCCATTTGGTAAGATCCCATCTGGCAAGTTCTTAACGCGCATTGAGGCCTCTCCTCATTACCATGAGACAAAAGAAGTGTTTGTTAATCGGCGCCCTGATATCAAGGATACGATGACGGTGGGGGCTGATTTCTGGGCTGACCCTCTGGGGCGAGAGGTGCCGAATTTCCTATTTAACAATAATCAGACTGAGCCTGCTGGGCTTTTGCCTGAGGAACGCAATCCTGATCTGGCGGCCTTTGAGGCAAGTGATGGACGTGTCAAATTCATCTGGCTAGGCCATAGCACAGTCTTGTTGTCAATTGATGGGCGCGTCATCTTATTTGACCCTGTCTTTTCTGATCATGCCTCTCCCTTCCCGATTGCCGCAAAACGGTTTCAGCCGCCTGTCATCCATCTAGAGGATTTACCAGAGGTTGATCATATCATCATCAGCCATGACCATTATGATCATCTTGATATGGAGACAGTGAAATATTTTGTGAAAAGCGATGTGAAGTTCATCACACCTCTTGGGGTGGGATCACATTTGCGTTATTGGGGCGTTGATGAGGCGCGTATCACGGAGCTTGATTGGTGGGAAGAAGCCAATCTTGATGGCCTGATCTATGCTGCCACGCCATCGCAACATTTCTCTGGCCGCATTGGGGTGATGCATAATGACAAAACCTTGTGGGCATCATGGGTAATTGCTGGCAAGACGGATTCCGTCTATTTCAGCGGCGATTCAGGATATGATACGCATTATAAGGATATTGGTAGGAAATACGGCCCCTTTGATGTCGTTTTCATGGAAAATGGCCAATATAATGAAAGCTGGCGCGCGGTGCATAATCTGCCAGATGAAGCCATCACAGCCTTTAAAGATGTCGGCGGCACCTATCTTGTGCCTGTGCATTGGGGGATGTTTAATCTGTCAGTCCATAACTGGTTCGACCCGCCAAAGGAGATCACAAGACTTGCCAAAGCAGAAGATATCAAGCTGATCACCCCGCGCTTAGGACAGCTGATAGACCTCAATAACCCGCCCTTATATGATCAATGGTGGCTGGAAGTTGTGGGGGCAGAAGTACAATAGGCTTGATGCGCGCTATGAGAGGTGCTTCTTATCATCCTTTTGAGCCTGTTATCATAAATTGATACACTATTGATACACTTTTAACACCTCACAAACCCTCACCTTTTCCAAAACCGCGCCTTACTCAGATAGTGAGGCGTGGGATGTTAGGGTGTCTATGAAGGCTCTGACTTTTAGAGGGGTGAAATTTTTGTCTGGATAGACAACATAGACAGCGCGTTGTTGGGCGTCTTGATAGGCTGGCAGGAGGCGGATGAGCTGGCCGTCATCTAGTTCTTTCTGGCAGATAAAGCGGGGCAACATGGCGGCGCCGACACCAGCGAGGCAGGCCTGTTTCATCATCGCGGCGCTGTTGGCATAAAGAGCTGGTTTCACTGATATATTGGCGATTTTTTGTGCCTCATCCACAAAGGCCCATTGGGTCGGATTGACAGCGTTCGAATAACAAATAGCTGGCCATGATTTCAGATCAGCTGGGCTTTGCGGGGCTGTTAGCTTTTCAAGGAGGGACGGGGCGGCACATAATTCGATTGGAAAATCAGAGATATGACGCGCGATAAGGCCTGAATCTTCAAGCACGCCAATACGGACAACAGCATCATAGCCCTCTTCGATGAGATGCACACGTTTATCATCAAAATCAACATCCACAATCACATCAGGATAGCGCGCGGCATAATCTGCCAATGGCTTTGCCAGATATTGTTCGCCATAGGACATAGGCACATTGATTTTCAGCTGGCCAGAGGGGCGTGTCTGATCATCTGATAATTCATTATAGATTTCTGATAAAAACCCCTCTGAGCGTTGCAATGCTTCATGTAATTTCAGGGCTGAGCTGGTGGGAGTGACATTGCGGGTGGTGCGATGAAAGAGCCTGAAGCCAAGATGCTGTTCAAGCTGTTTGACATGTTTGCCAACAGCGACGCTAGACATGCCAAGCGCTTGGCCTGCCTTTGTAAAAGAGCCATGACGGATGATTTCGCTTAAGACCTGATAAGATGGTTTTAAAAACATATTGATAACTATTTGTTACTATTCTTTTAATGAGAAGCCTATTTATTAACCTAGATAATAGGGCTACACCCTTAACAGTCAATTCGCAGTCATCATGATGAGATAAGGTTAGGAGATGTCCCGATATGTTTCAGCATCATAAATTTGAAGAGCTAGGCGGCGCCAATCATGGGTGGCTTGATGCCAAGCATCATTTCAGCTTTGCCAATTATTTTGACCCTAAGAAAATGAGCCATGGGGAGCTATTGGTTATTAATGATGACCGCATTGCGCCCTATACAGGGTTTGATACCCACCCGCACCGCGATATGGAAATCATCACCTATGTGCGCAAAGGGGCCATCACACATAAAGATAGCCAAGGCAATAAAGGGACGACCAAAGCTGGTAATGTGCAGGTGATGAGCGCTGGCACAGGGATCTTTCATTCTGAATATAATCATGAAGATGAAGTCACCAATATTTATCAGATTTGGATCACGCCAAGAGAAAAAGGCATAAAGCCAACATGGGATATGGCAGAGTTTCCAAAAGCGCCTGTATCATCATCGCTGAATTTACTGGTATCTGGTGATGGTAAAGCGCCGTTACAAATTGCCCAAGATGCGCGCATTTATGCAGGACGCCTCAATAAGGATACTAAAATCACGCACCCGATTAAGGGAAAGGGCTATCTGCTTGTCTCTGAAGGCGAGGTTGAGGTGGCTGGCAAGAGCGCCAAAAAAGGTGATGGGATCGCGATATCAGATGAAGCATCGGTGAGCATCCGCGCCCTATCAGATACTGAGATTTTAGTCATTGAAGTACCAGGAAAGAGAAAAGCAAGATAATGAGTAAAGAGCTGTTTTTAGAGCATAGAACACACCGCGCCTTTCGTGATGAGCCGGTAGATGAAGCAATTTTGCATGAGCTATATGATCTCGCAAAAATGGGGCCAACAGCCTCTAATTTGAATCCGATGCGTATCAGCTTTGTGACATCTGATGAGGCAAAAGAACGAGTGATTGACGCTGTGGCAGAGGGGAATAAGGCAAAGGTGCAATCTGCGCCTGTGGTGGCAATCATTGCCCATGATTTGGATTTCGCCAATCATATCCCGACCCTTGCCCCGCATATGAATAAGGATGCTTATCAGAGCCAAGATGCCAGCAAGCTGGCAGAGGCGGCAACAGAGAATACGTGGCTGTCAGCAGGATATCTTATCCTTGCCGCACGCACGCTTGGCCTTGATTGTGGGCCAATGTCTGGCTTTAACAAAGATAAGATTAATGACGCCTTTTTCGCTGGCACAAGCTTGCGGGCAGATATGCTGATCAATCTGGGATATGGCGATGCTGAGGCGCTCTATGAGCGCGGCGCGCGCCTGTCATTTGATGAGGCATGTCAGATATTATAAAGCGTGGCTAGCTGCATGCCCAATCGGCGAAAGCGGCAAGCGAGGTAAAGCGCTTGTCAGGCTCTGGCACATTTTCAACATGGGCGGTGGCACCCCAAGAGCCGCCGCCAGCTAGATCTTGTCTGTCAATCCATATACATGGCAGGCCAGCTGCTTTGCCTGGCTTGATATCATGGAAGAGTGATTGCGCCACGTGAAGCACTTGATGTGGTGCGGTGTTATGATCTCGTTCCAGCGCCTCTAGCATATGCGGGAAATTTTGCGGATGCGGTTTGTAAGAGCCGATATCTTCAGCTGTGTAAATCGCATCAAAATGCACGCCCAACCGCGCGTTTGATCCTGCAAAGCTGGTGCGATCGACATTTGAGAGGATGACAAGCTTGTAGCGTTTTGCCAATTTGCGAAGGGCATCTGCGCTATCTTCAAAGGCGTTCCAGTAAGGCACGAAGGCACCGAACCTTTCATCCATCTCTGTGGTCGTCTGATAACCCCATTGTTTTGCCAGCTGGGCATGGGTGCGCGATAGCACCTCTGGGTAGAGCATGGAAGGGGTCTCTGCCTGAATCGCACTTTCAGCCGCGGCGAAATCAACCAGCGCCTCATGCCTGTTTTTATCAGACCCATTGGCCAGAAGCATCATCTGTAGCCCATCCCAAATACCAGATTCCCAATCAATCAGAGTGCCATAACAATCAAATGTCAAAGTGGTGAAAGAAGATGTGTCCATGAGAGCTGTCCTTAGCCGGGTGGTTGCATCATGCGTTGCGATAAATGATGAAATGACTTTATGATGATGGCCACAGCTGTCAAGAGAAGACGCCAGAGAAAAGATAAGAGAAAAGGCAAGCGATGATGAATGAATTTCAGTTTACGGCGCCTTTGTGGGAGTGGCCTGCGAAGGCGGCTTGGTTTTTTGTGACTTTGCCTGTGGATGTGGCAGGTGAGATACGCTTTATCACCTCTGATGAGATGATGCCAAAACGTGGCTTTGGCTCGGTGCGTGTTGAGGTGCGCGTGGGGGGCAGTGTGTGGGCCACCTCTGTGTTCCCTGATAAGCAATCAGGCTCTTATGTCTTGCCGATAAAGGCGGCGGTGCGGAAAGCTGAAGGGCTTGATAAGCATGATGATGTCACAGTGCTATTGCGCCTGATTGGCATTTAAGGATAGGGTTCAAGGCACATGAGATAAGTGTGAGGATAAGATGAGAGATCTTGCCAAATTAGCAGATGATTTAAGCCCCGCCATGATTGAAGCTGGCAACGCGATTATGGAGATTTACCGCTCTGATTTTGAGGTCATTGTGAAAGATGATGGCTCGCCTGTGACAGCGGCTGATGAGGCGGCTGAGGTGATATTGCTGGCGGCACTGAAAGAGGCGGCGCCTGAGATACCCGTTATATCAGAAGAAAATGCAAGCTCGCATCATTTGGCGGTGGCTGATGCTTATTTCCTTGTTGATCCGATTGATGGGACGAAAGAGTTTTTAAAGCAAGATGGCAAGGGTGCCTTTACGGTGAATATCGGGCTGATTGTGGAAGGCGCGCCTGTGATGGGGCTGATTTATGCGCCTGTCTTTGAGACGCTCTATCGCGGGATTAAAGGGCAAGGGGCAAGCCGCGCTGTGGCAGGTGGTGCGCCAGAAGCGATTGCGACACGCGCGCCATCAGGTAAACTGACAGCTGTGGCATCTGCCTCTCATAGAGATGAGGCAACCAATGACTGGCTAGAGGCGCGCGGTATCACAGATACCAAAGCCATCGGCTCATCATTAAAATTCTGTCTGGTGGCGATTGGTGAGGCTGATTTTTATCCACGCTTTGGCCCGACTATGGAATGGGATACAGCGGCAGGTGATGCGATTGTGCGCGCGGCTGGCGGGATGACCTGTTTTGAAGATGGTACGCCCTATCATTATGGCAAAGAGAGCTATCGCAATGTGCCATTTTTCGTCTATGGCAATGAGGCGCTGATATAAATTATGAGGCACCGTTTTTCAGCCAATTTGGGGTTTTTATATCGTGAATTTGCCCTTGATGAGGCTGTGCGCTACGCCGCAGAAGATGGATTTGCAGCTGTGGAATGTCACTGGCCCTATGAGATGGCGGCAAGCCAGTTCAAAAGGGCGCTAGATGAGACAGGCCTGCCGCTTTTGGGGCTGAATACTGATAAGGGTGAGACGATGGGGCTATGCGCCCTTCCCCACTTGAAGGAAGCAGCACGGCGCTCCATTGAGGAGGCCTTTGCCTATGGCGCGGAAGTGGGGGCGGCTTGTGTCCATGTGATGGCTGGCACGCTGGATGAAGGGGCAGATGCAAGCGAGGCTGAGGCCTGTTTTATTGAGAATTTGGATTATGCAAGCAAGCTTGCTGATCGCCATCAGATGATGGTTCTGATTGAGGCGATAAACCAGCATGATGCGCCCCATTATGCGGTGCGAGATAATGCCCATGCGGCGGCGATTATTGAGGCAGTTGGTCATCCGCGCCTTAAACTTATGTTTGATTGTTATCATGTGGTGCGTATGGGGCATGATATTTTAGCAGAGTTTGAGCTCTACCTGCCCTTAATTGGGCATGTGCAATTTGCTGGCACACCATCAAGGGGCGTGCCTGATGAGGGGACGACTGATTATCAGATGATATTTGATAAGATAGCAGTGGCAGGCTGGCGTGGGCCCTTTGGGGCTGAATATCGCGTAGAAGGTGAGACGCGCCAATCGCTTGGCTGGATGGGCAAGATGTCAGCCAGCTGAGGCTGGGATATTCTTGTTCGTTAGATATCTGCCCCATAGCGCATCTGGCAGGCGGTGGGCGATGAGCATGGCGAGCATTGTCATCACCACAGCAAAGAGCAAACGCACAACGACAATCACAAATAAGCTTGGCCCCAACAGCATCACGACAGCTGTATCTTCAAAGGCTGAATGTTTGAGATTGATAAAGCATAAGACGCCAAATACATCACGTTTTGGGATGGTGCCTGTGGCAACATCCTTCATCAAAATACCGCCCCCAAATGTTAGTCCCAAACACACGCCGACAATCGCGATGGTCGAAGCACGCGCGCCAATGCCCATGAATTGCAAGATGGGGGATAACAGCCATGTCATCAGCCGCTCCACACCGATGATGCGCAATAATTCCAATGCGGCGATGAGGATGATGATCACAAGCTGGATGAGGAAGAGCGCAATCACTTGGCTGGTGAGCCAGTCAATCAGGCTGGGATCTGTGGCTGTGATTTGTGGCAATGAGAGATGGGCTGGTGATGAGAGCCAGCCTGTTTGGGCAAAAATGGTGGCCAATATGATGCCAGATATAAAAGCAGTCAAAAGACGGATCATCACAACAAACCATAAGCGCAACCCCACCTTTGATGAGACCATCGCCTCAACAGGCAAGCCATGTGTGAAGAGCATGAAAAGCGCGATGATAGATGTCTGGGCGGTGTTAAGGTCTGTTAATTCTGGCAGAGAGGCCGCGACAAGAAGGCCTGTATAGGGATTGGTGAGCATGGTGGTGACAAGCACAATCGCGGCGGCAGGCGGTAAATCCATGAGCGCCATAAGAGGCTGGAAGACTGAGATAAGAAAGCTATCAAAGCCAAGCTCTGTTGCGATTTTCACGATGATGAGCGCTGGTATCATCACACGAAATAGGTTCAGTGATACAGAGACAATATCACACCCTACTTTGCGCGTATCATAAGCATTTCGTGCTGTCACAAGACACTCCCCCAGCTGGGCATTAAGATCGGTCATTGTGATAGCATTTCAGGGAAGACGAGGGAAGAAGGAGAGGCGGCGTTTAAAAAATAAAAAGTTAACTCTTTATTAGTTTTATTTGCATTATTGATACTTTTGTATGACAGTTTCGAGTAAATATTTGGTGAGATATGCGATGCCTGCATATCAAAATGGTGGCAGTTGAGTTAATGAAGAAACAACTTTTTCTCATTATGATGAGCGCGGGTATGTGTGGCTCTGTTGGGCAGGCATTTGGCGCTGATGTTGTATTGGACAACACCTCTAGCCCGACAACAGTCTCCGCGAATGATAATGTCACAGTCTCTGCCTATGCTGGTGCGGATGGTAATACGCAAAGCAACTGGATCGCTGTAAATGGTGATAATGTGACGATTGGCATCACTGGCACCTTGCAAGGCGGCAATGATCTGATTGATGTTAGCCAAGATGTTAGCGATTTATCTATCAGCGTTGGTAGTGATGGTGAAATTGTCGCAGATGGCGATCGTGCGCTTGATATTGATGGCTCTGGCCGCACAGTCACTAATCTTACGCTTGAGAATTCTGGTGCCATTTATTCAAGTGATGGCTCTACGGTTTCAGCGCAAAATATCCAAAATGGTGAGATCACGAATGAAGCCACAGGCACGATTTCTGGCGCACGCTTAGCCATTTTGGTTAATGGATCAAGCGACAGTACGCTGACTAATGCCGGTACGATTGCGGTTAATAATGACAATATCACCTATCGTGATAATTTGACGCTATCCAGAAATGCCCATACGGATGGACGCGCCGTTTGGGCAGAGACAGCTGATAATTTAACCATTACCAACTCTGGCACCATTTCATCTATCACAAAAGAAACAGTGTATCTTGTCCGCACCACCAATTCAGATGTGACAAATACAGGCACGATATCTGCCACAACTGACCAAGCATTGAGGTTAGAAGAGGCTGACAATTTCACCCTCTCAAATTCAGGCACCATTACAGCAGATACGAATACCATCTATGGTGATGAGCTTGAAAATTCTGTGCTGACCAATAATGATAATGGCACGATTTCTGCTGATGATGATTTTGTTGTCTATCTGCAATATGCTGATAATGCGAGTATTGTGAATAATGGCACTATCCAAAGTGATAATGGGTCTGTGTTTGATACCAATAACGCGGTAACAGCGACCATCACAAATACAGGCACGATTAAAACAAACTCGACGACAACTGATTATATCTTGTCAGGTGATAATACAGCCTTCACCAATGCGGCGGATGGCACCATTACATCCACCACAGATGGCTTGCTGCTGGATA
>WTHW01000128.1 GCA_011526395.1 Alphaproteobacteria bacterium | reverse complement strand
ATCAATTTCCTGCATCTCAGCCTCAGCGCGGAGATTCACAGGGCCAATCGAATCACGCTCTCGCAACAGACGCGCCACACGGTCCTCTAGCTGGAACAGGGCTTGTAACGCTTCACCTTCTGCTATCTCAGCCAAAGCAGGCAGTTGCGCAGGGGCAACTTGTAATTTTTCTTCGATACGCGCCCGCAAGCTTGTCAGCTGGTCAGCTGTCCTCTCTTTAACGCCTTCAGCTCTAATCTGATCTTCTCTTGCGCTTGTGGCAATGCGTTCAGCGTCCTTTAGCGCTGTTTCTGCTTCTCGCAACACAGATTGTTGTACAGCGACCTCATCAGCTGCCTTTTGCCTTTTTGTGTCTGCCTCATCAACCAAATCACCTAATTCTTGCTTTTGCTGGGCAATCTGTTCTGGCATGGCGGCAAGCTCAATCTCTTTGGCCGCATTCTCAGCGCGTCTTGTTGCCAAATCACTTAATCTGCCATCTGTGCTGGCCAGCCTGTTTACCCATGCTTGCTCTTGGGCTGTGATGGCATCAATGCGTTGTTGCGCACTGCCAAGCTGTTCACGCAAACCAGCATGTTGCCCCATCACAACCGACAGAGCCTCTCTATGCTCATCTGCAACGATACGAAGACGTGCTTCATCATCTTGCAGGCTTGAAATATCACCTGTGATATCAAGATCGCTTTTGGCTTCATCAAAATCTGATTGCGCTTGGGCAAGGGCATTTTCCAAATCAACCTTGCGTGCTAGCGCAGATTCATATGCCACCTGACTTGCATCTGATGCACGCGAGGCTGTTAATAAGGCGCGCTCTGCCTCTTTTTGGGCGTTGCGTTGGCGCGCTACATCTTGTGCAACCTCATCAAGCTTTGCACTACCTTGCTGTGCGGCTTCTTCTGCGCTCGTGGCGGCATTTTGTATCTGTGCTAGCTGGCCTTGCAAATCATCTAGCTTTGCTTTTTGACGAAGACGCTCATCACTGCCATCAGATTGCGTGCGCACCAGCCCGTCCCACCGCCATAGATGCCCATCTTGGCTCACCAATGCTTGCCCAGCTTGAAGCGATGCTTGCGCTTTAAATGCACTATCATGGTCATCTACCACACTCACCCCTGAGATAGCGCGCAGTATCGCCGGATGGCCTGTCACATAATTTGTAAGCGGCCTGCCAATATCAGGTGCCTCAAGGACAGATTGCGCCATATCCCCGCGCCAATAGCCAGCTTCATCTGCCTCACCTGCTAGCGACAGCTCAGAGCTAAGCAAAGCGGCCAAGGCAGCTTCCATTTGTGATGTCACGCTCAACGAATCAGAAATCGGTGCTTTTTGCGAGCTTTGCTGGTCATGCAATACATAAGAGAGCGCATCAATCTGTGCTGTCAGCGCGGCTAATTCAGCAGTGGCATTTCTGGCAATCTCCACCTTATCCTGATTTTCGCTGGTGATCTCTGCTAACTGTGCTTCTGCTGTTTCAAGCGCGCTACTTGCCGAATCATAGGCATTTTGCGCTTGTGTTGTTTGCGCTTGGCGAAGCTCTGCCTCTTGTCCCAGTGCATCTGCATTCAAAGATAATAACCCAGCTTCAGCCGCATTAATGCGCCCTTGCAACTGTGTCAGCCTTTGTTGATGTTGTGCTTTGGCAGATTCAAATGACGCCAGATTTGATTTCGCTGTGGCATAGGCTTCATCGCTGGCAATGCTATTTTGCCGCGCTTTTTCCAATTCTGTTTCTATCGCCGCCATTTGCGGTTGCTGGTCAGCGCGCTGTGTTTGCAATGCTTGCTTTTCAGCCGCCAAATCTCCCAGCGCTTTTTGCGCATCTGTCTGCAGGCTATTCTCACGGCTTTCATCAGCTTCAATTTGCGCCATCTGTGCTTTTAATTGGGTGATGCTAGCCTCAATACGTGCCGCTTCCCTATCACATTCATCAAGCCCAAGGCGCAAACGCTGATATTCTGCTGAGGCTTCTGTCTCGCGCGCTATCAAAGGCGGCAGGGCTTCTGATGCAATCAGGTGATGTTTTTCAGCCTCTGATGCTTTTTTTGCGCTTTCTGCTGCGTTCATTTTTGCATCATGAAGCGCTGTGCTTGCGGCATTATCTTCTGCTGTCTGATCTTGCCATCTCTTCAGGAATAACGCGCTCTCCGCTTTTCTGATTCTATCTGCGACTGACTTATAGCGTGCGGCTTGGCGGGCTTGCCTGGCAAGTTGGGCGCGCTGTTCTGCTAGCTGGTTTGCGATATCTTCTAGCCGCTCCAGATTCGCCTCAGCATTCTTTAGGCGCAATTCAGCTTCATGACGTCTTTGGTGAAGGCCTTTAATATTGGCAGCTTCTTCTAGCAAAGTGCGTCGATTTTCTGGCTTCGCGCCGACAATCGCACCAATGCGCCCTTGTGAGACCATACCAGCAGAGCGTGAACCTGTGGCCGTGTCAGCGAATAATAATTGTACATCTTTGGCACGCGCAGGGCGTCCATTGATGAAATAGCTAGACCCCTTACCACGCTCTACTTTACGTGTGATTTCCAAATCATCAGATTTGTTGAAATCAACAGGCGCGCGCCGTGCGCTATTATCAAGCTCTAGCGTGATTTCTGCAATATCTCTTGGCGGGCGGTTTTGGGTGCCTGCAAAGATAATGTCATCTAGCTCATTGCCGCGCATCTGGCGGGCATTTGATTCCCCCATAACCCAGCGCAATGCTTCGACAACATTTGATTTTCCGCACCCATTTGGGCCAACAATACCTGTCAGCCCACGTTCAATCTCCACCGCTGTTGGCTCAGCGAAGGATTTGAAACCTGTCATTTTGAGGTGGCGGAAAATCATCTTATGTTTACGGCCTAGCCCTAGATGCCAAAGGCACTTAATTCTGCGACAAACTCATCATAAGTCCGCCCGCCGCTGATTTTCTTATCGCGATTGATAACAAAGCTCGGTGTTGAGCTAATCTGCCAATCATCAACAGCTTGTTGGCGCATTTCAACCACCGCCTCTAGGACAGGGCGATTGCGCATCACAGCATTAAATTTCTCTTCTGAAATGCCAGCTTGACGGCCATAGGCAATCAGCTCTTTTAGCGGATCAGGTGCTGTCACCCAATTCTTTTGCTCTTTTAACAAGATTTCAGTCATTGCGAAAAAGCCCTTATTTGGCAGTAAGCGGCACATCACATGCGCGCGCAATGCCAACCCATCAAGCGGGAAGGGATGCATTTCAAACTGCACTTGTCCTGTTTCCACCAGATTCTCTTTAATCAAAGGCCACGTCTCGCGGTGAAACGCCCCACAATGAGAACAAGTCATTGAAAAATACTCAACAACCTTAATCGGCGCATCATCAGACCCAAGCCGGCGCGGTGCAGTAATGGCTTCAATGTTAAATTCCTCAGCCCGCGCAATAGATGGCACAGACAACGAAGCCCCAACCAGCAAACCAGCTGATGATGTTCCTAAAAACTGACGTCTATTTTGATGTCTCAAACTCATGATCCTCAAATGCTTTCGTAAATATCTAGATTGACCAGAAATGATTTGGTGAAACTGAACACCGATAAACATAGTAAGACTGTGATTATGGCAATTTCAAGTCTGAAACAGACAGCTCTCTCGAAAACAGCCTCAATCTCTGCCATTCCTCTCAATCGCCTTGCCTAATTTGGCTAATGCGTCTTGTAGGGATTGTGATTTTACCTCTGTGTCACTTGCCTGCTGAGCGCGCGTGCGTGCCTGATTCGGTGCCAGTGGCAAATCTTGTGTGACTTTCAGCCTGTGGACAAGGCCGAACCCAACAAACCGATTGACCCGCTCTAGTATCTCATTCGCAAATGCCATCGCTTCAGGGCCTCTGGCTGAATGGATGGACAAGGTTAAGGTGCCATCTTTATCAGTCTCATTCGCAGGGTGGATATCAGATGGCCGTGACCAATGCGCGATATCACCAGCGATTTCAGGCCAATGGGCAATGATTTGCCTCAGGTAAGCATTTTTCTTCACAAGCGCAGGCGCAATCAGCCCCTCTGTCAGGCCAGAGAGCCGGGTCAGCTTTTTTCGTCTTTTTGCCCCATTTTGGGCTTTGTTATTTGCGCTCATAGCTTATCTTAAGAAATGTGGCCTCTTATGACCATATGAATTCGCTTAAATTACCATCTCTTATCA
>WTHW01000136.1 GCA_011526395.1 Alphaproteobacteria bacterium | reverse complement strand
CGGCCGTGATGGGCAAGTCGCAGATTGGTTTTCATCTGTGACAGCCCCTGATTCAAGCAAGATGATAAAAGCGATTGAGGCGGCGCTTTAATCCTCGAGCAGATAGGTGCCTCTAGAAGCAAGGGCGCTTGTGCCTGCGATTTTCGCAATTGAGGTGCCTGGCCAGACATATTTTGATTGCAACATCGAGAAGACAATCCCATCTGTGCCAGCATAGATGGGGGTGCGCTCTCGTGCAGGGGCGGTGCCATCTAGGCTGATAAGATCAGCGATGATATCGCCTGTTTTGACCACATCACCAAGTGAGACATGATAAGCGATAAGCCCTGATGAGGTCACACGCACAATCTCGCAAGCATTGAGCGCTGTGGGCGCGCAGGCAGGCATAAGCGGGGTTGAAGGCGCACTTGCGATAAGGTCCTCATCACAAAAGAAATCATATAAATTAATCGCATCTTGTTTTGCGATATCATCATAGACATCTGCCTGACCGCGATATTCCAATGTGGCAGAAAGGACAGGCTCTGGCCATGCGTGGTCTGGCAGAGCCTCTTGCAAGGATATCCATAAGCCTGACCAAACCTCATCAAATGAGCCGCCGCCTGAATCTTCTGCCAGCAAGGTGGCAACTGAGCCGAGCCTGTCTGATAGGCCCTGATAGCGGGGGATATTTTGCGGGACGATATAAATATGGTTCAGCGCCATATCATCACAATGCAAATCAAGCACCATATCAGCATCAAAACAATGGCGCATCACAATATGGCGTTGTTTTTCAAGCGCTGTTATCGGTGTGGTTGTGGCAAGCCAGTTAGCAATCCAATCACGCACAAGCTTTTTATTGCTAGCTGCATCATCACCAAATTTTGCGCAAACAGATGTATCAGCCACAATCATCTTGGCAAAATCTGGCCAGCCGCGATTGTAATTCAGCCCATTGGTGAGATGATAGCGGCCACGATGTGCGTGATGTGTGATATGCACAAGCCCCAAAGGGTTCACAACTGGCAATATGACAAAATAGGCGTTCAGAGTGCCAGCGGCTTCTGCGGCTTCAAGTGAGTCCATCAAATGGTTTAGCACCAACATGCCCGGATGCTCGTCAGCATGCATGCCAGCTTGCAGATAGATTTTGCAAGGTGCGTTTTTGTCACCAAATTCATAAACAGGAATTTGAAAGTGCGATGATGGGGTATCACCTTGAATATTATGATGGGTCAGTTTCATGTAAGATAGTCCCCTATCGCATGAGGTTAAATCTGATTTTTGTGCGTGGCACCTCATTTGATGGCAAATGGCGGTTGAGGCGTTTTTTCACAATGCCAAATAGCCAAATCACCACCAATGTCCATATCACAAAATAAACTGCCACAATCGGATATGAGACAAAGGGATTGAAGGTTTTATCTGCAAAATAATTGGCATAATAAAGTGCATCACCTGATTGGCGCCATGCTGGAAAGCCTGAGAAGAAGACCAATGTTGTGGCATGTGATAAGAAGATTGCCTCGTTCGTATAGGCTGGCCATGACAGGCGTAACATAGTTGGCCATGTTATTTTGCGAAAACGGCGCCAGCCGGTTAGGCCATAGGCATCTGCTGCTTCGATATCGCCCTTTGGCACACCGCGCAATGCGCCGTAAAAGATTTCAGCAGAATAGGCAGAGGTGTTTAGGAATAAGACAATCAGCGCGCCAAGCCATGCTTTGGTGAGCCATCTTGTTTGGGCATCAATCACAACAAAGCCAAAATCAAGTATCACACCAACCTTTGGCAAGAGGATAAAGGCCTCGTAGGTGAGGAAGAATTGGATGAAAAGAGGCGAGCCACGAAAGACAAAGATAAAAGCATTTGCAGGGCGCTGAAGGGCTGACCTGTCACTGGCTTTACCAAGCGCAAGAAGCGTTGCAAACAAAAACCCCAATGAGAGTGCAAGGACTGAGAAATAGATATTCCATATCATCCCTGAGCCGATGAGGACGATTTGCTCGCATAAGGTAATATCTGATTTTGGCAAAAGACGCTCACCAATACCGATAGAGCGCAGGCCATAGGCTTGCAGGGTCTCAAAACAACTCATGAGCCAGGCTCCGTTTTTTGGGTGAGATGTTTTTTTGTATAGTCAGCCTTTGCAATCATCTTGGCGAAAAACTTCTCTGAGCCATATGTGACGATGAGATAGAAAACCAACAGAGCCAAGAAATACCATAAGCGCCAATCAGGGTGCGGGTATGAGAAAGCAGATGTCTTAGCACCGCCAAGCTCACGCGCCCAATAGACGATATCTTCAACGCCAAGCAAGAATAATAACGGGGTTGCTTTGATCAAAATCTGCCACAGATTCGATAAGCCCGGCAGCGCATAAAGCCACATTTGCGGAAAGATAATCCGGCGGAAGACAAGACGGCTATTCATGCCATAGGCGGAAGCTGTTTCAATTTGCGACTTTGGCACAGCCTGCATCGCGCCATGAAGAATATTGCCAGCAAAGGCGCCAAAGACAATCGCAAAAGATAATGAGGCAAGTGCAAAGCCGTATAGTTCATGCACCCATTGATCTGCATTCCCCAATGGCAGTTTGGCAATTTTACATACCACAAAATCATTGCCCTGTCTGATAGGCTCTGTGACCTCGGGGCAAAGAATTTTATGGCGCAGATATTCAAAGGCTTGATCAAGCGCAATCGGCATGAATAAGAAAAAGACAATATCAGGCACACCGCGCACCATTGCGATATAGCCCTTGCCAATCAGGCGTAATGGCAACAAAGTTGAGCGGCTGGCAAGTGCGCCGCCAAAGCCAAACATCATCGCCAAAGGCGCGGTGACAGCCAGCAACACCAACACGGTTAAAAAAGAGCCATAAAAAGCCATATGTTTGCCTGTCGTCAAATAACAGGCAAGCCAATGTAAGCCCTCTAGTGTTTTTGGTGCCTCGCAGGCAAAAAAATCATGCATGAAATCACATCACTAAATTCAAAAAAAGGAAGGCTGATTTTTGATCTCGGCCTTCCTTTTCATTTATATCATAAAGCGGTTAGGCTTAGTATGTTTGTGCTTCGTCACCGAACCATTTTTTGATCATAGCGTTCAATGAGCCGTCAGCTTTCACTGATGCGATGGCTGCGTTCATTTTTGCTTTTAGATCGCCGTCTGATTCACGAACACCCATGCCGATGCCGCCACCCAATGGCACTTCACCAACAAATACCATCTCGCCATTTGATTCAGCAACGAATGGCGCTAGGAAGTCTTTGTCAGCCAATACAGCGTCTGCTTCGCCATTTTTCACAGCTGCGATTGTCTCGTCAGGTGTAGCGAATTCAACCAATGTGGCACCTGATGCTGCAATGTGACCAGCTTGGATTGTGCCTGTTTGTGCTGCGATAACGCCGCCATTGATATCAACTGATGAGCCTGACAGAGCTGCATATGCTGATGGTGATGGTGGGATATAGTCTTGTGTGAAATCGATCACTTCATCACGCTCAGCTGTGATAGACATGCCAGCGATGATTGTATCATAGTTGCCTGATACCAAGTTCGGGATGATTGAATCCCATTCATTTGTGACCCATTCACATTCCAGCTTTGCACGCTTACATAGCTCATCGCCAAGCTCGCGCTCGAAACCGTCTACTTCACCAGCATCATTGATGAAGTTGTATGGAGGGTATGCGCCCTCTGTACCCATGCGAACTTTATCAGCTAGAGCTGGGCTTGCCATAACAGCTAGCGCAGCTAGACCAAATAGTACCTTTTTCATAAAATCTCTCCTCACAAAAAGTGCCATTTTTTTTACGCTGGAACAGTCGCACTTAAAAACTGTTTCAAACGCTCTGAACGCGGCGTATCAAAGAGTGCCTGCGGCGTATTTTCCTCTTCGATAACGCCTTGATGCAAAAAGACCACACGGTCAGATACATCACGCGCCAAATTCATATCATGAGTCACTAATATCATAGTCCGCCCTTCAGCGGCTAGTTGTTTAATGACTTTTACAACCTCTTGTTCTAGCTCTGGGTCTAGGGCTGAGGTAGGCTCGTCAAACAAAAGCGCACGTGGCTGCATGGCAAGCGCGCGGGCAATCGCGGCGCGTTGTTGCTGGCCACCTGATAGCTGAGAGGGGAAGGCATCTGCTTTATCAGCGATACCCACCTTATCAAGCCAGCCCATCGCTTCTGCCTCAACTTCTTTTTTATCACGGCCTAGAACTGAGATAGGAGCCTCTGTCACATTTTGCAAAATGGACATATGAGACCATAGATTAAATTGCTGGAAGACCATTGCAAGATTGGTGCGAATAGAGGTGACTTGTTTGTGATCAGATGGCTTGCGCCCATCAGCGCCCTCTTGCCATGATACAGCTTCACCTTCGATGATGATATCACCGCTATCAGCATGTTCGAGCAAATTGGCACAACGCAACATGGTTGATTTACCAGAGCCTGATGAGCCGATAAGAGAGATGACCTCACCTTTTTTTGCGGTCAGATTGACACCTTTCAGGACCTCAAGCGCCCCAAAGCGTTTACGCAAATTGCATAATTCTATCACCATATCAGATGAAATGTTCGCGTTCGATGTCACTGCTGATCCCATAGCATAATTAAAAAACAAGCTTCACTTGGTTCTAAACTAGCAAATGAGACCATTCAAGTCTTGTTTCAATCGGAGGTTTCGAAGGTTTGAGAGGTGTTTTTTTGATGGGCGCGCTGATGCTTGCCAGAATTTGGCTTTCGCAGTATGTTAAGGCCCATGATTTTTGGCCTCATCTTGGCCAGAATCTAGGGAAAATACGGGGTTACGGCTATCTAGGGGTGGAAGGCCAGTCTGATGACACAAGCGTTAAGTGATATTCACGAAATTCCAAAGCCAGAGCTGGCTGATAATTATGTTGTCGCCGCTTTGTATAAATTTGTTGTCTTGTCTGATTTGGCAGAGTGGCAGGAAAAGATTCGCGCCATTTGCAGTGATACAGAGATGATGGGCACATTGCTGATTGCAACTGAAGGGCTAAATGGGACGATTTCAGCTGCTTATGATGATATGATCCAGTTTGTATCATGGCTTCGTGGGCATGATGAATTTACCGATATCGCTATCAAATATGCGATTTACCAAGAACGCCCCTTTCACCGTATGAAAGTACGCTTGAAAAAAGAGATTGTGACAATGGGATGCGAGGATATCTATCCCTCGCAACATGCTGGCACTTATGTTGAGCCAAAAGATTGGAATAAGCTTATCTCTGATCCCGACGTGATGGTGGTGGATACGCGCAATCATTATGAGACAGCGATTGGCACCTTTACAGGCGCAGTTGACCCGCAAACAACCAATTTTCGTGATTTTCCGCAATGGGCGCAAAAGCTGGCTGATTTGCCTGAAGGTGAGAAGCCAAAAAAGCTGGCGATGTTCTGTACAGGTGGTATCAGATGCGAGAAATCAACAGCGCTGATGAAGCAATATGGCTTTGATGATGTGTATCATTTGAAGGGCGGTATTTTGAAATATTTCGAAGATGTGCCTGTGGAAGAGTCGCTGTGGGAAGGTGAGTGTTTTGTCTTTGATAACCGTGTCTCGGTTGACCATAGCCTGACCAAAGGTGCCTATGAGCTTTGTTTTGCGTGCCGAATGCCGCTAACAGAAGCTGAAAGAGAGGATGAGCGCTATTTGCCTGGCCTGTCTTGTCATTATTGTTTTGGCGAGAAAACAGAGGCACAAAAAGCACGCTATGAGGAGCGCCAAAAGCAGGTGGCGCTGGCAAAAGAGCGCGGCGAGCAACATATCGGGAAAGCACGAGAATAAAGCTGTTTTTCGCTGCTTAAAAACTTTTTGAATTCATAAGCATTTTTTGATTTTCTTTTTGCAAAATCAGCGTAATGTGAGCCTGTTAAGCTGATAATTTAGTATCAGTTGATAACTATGATATCTGTAACAGGATGAAGTGATATGACAGCGACGCAAAGCAGATCAGGGCGCGGCGCAGGACGCGCGGCAAGACATAAGCAAAGACAGACAAAAGGCGCGATGCCTCATCCTTGTCCACCAGGTCAAATTGGTGGCACCTTCCAGCCTTTGAGCGAGCAGAATATGATTGATATCATTGATGCCGCCTATCGCTTGCTTGAGAATCTGGGCATGGGTGAAGTGCCTGATTATCTAGAAGAAGCGGCACTTGAGCTGGGTGGTCATCTGAATAGTGATGGCAGATTATGTTTCAAAAGAGAGCTTGTTGAGCAAATCATTGCTGAAACACCCAAAGAATTTACCCTTTATGGGCGTGATCCCAAACATGATATCCAAGTAGGCGGCAAAAAAGTCTATTATGGGACAGCTGGTGCGGCTGTGCAGACATTGGATATTGAAACACAGCTTTATCGCCCCTCTACGGTGCAAGATTGCTATGATTTCGCCAAATTGGGTGACAAGCTAGACAATCTCGCTTGGTTCTCGCGTACATGTGTGGGCACAGACGTTGAAGATATCACAGAAGCTGATATCAATCAGGCCTATGCGTTATGTTCAGGCACATCAAAGCATGTTGGCACAAGCTTCAATGTGGCGGCATCTGTGGCACCTGCGATGGAATTATTTGATATGGTCGCAGGGGGCCCTGGTAAATTTGCAGAACGCCCATTTTGTAAATGTCACCTAACATCTATCTTATCACCTATGCGTTATGGTGAGGATGCGGTCGAGATTGCCCGCGAAGTTGTGAAATATAATATGCCGATTAACATGATCATTGCGGCACAAGCAGGTGCCACTGCCCCTGCCCCGCTCGCTGGTATGTTGGTACAAACAACAGCAGAAGCGATGGCGGCATTGATGATGATTAACTCGTTCAGCAGAGGTCATCAGGTTATCTTCTCTAACTGGCCATTTGTGGTTGATTTGCGCACAGGTTCGTTCTCTGGCTCTGGCGGTGAGATTTCAGTCTTGAATGCTGGCGCGGCGCAGATTGCCAATTATCTTGGCCTTGTTGGCGGGGTTGCCACATCTATGGCAGATGCGAAAGCTGTTGATGCACAGATGGGCGCTGAGAAAACATTATCAGCGGCGGCCGCTGGTCTTGCAGGTGCGAATCTTGTCTATGAATCAGCTGGCATGATGGCAAGTTTGCTAGGTGTGTCATTTGAAGCGATGATGCTAGATGATGAGATGATCGCCAATATCCAACGCGCCATCAGAGGCTTTGAAGTGAATGAAGAGACCATCGGATATGATGCGATTGTAGGTCACGTGATGAATGAAGGTCACTTCCTCGGCGGTGATCAGACAATGGGCTCAATGCTTCGTGATTATTATTATCCAAAGCTAGCCAATCGCGATAATCCAACGATTTGGGCTGAATCTGGCTCGCCAGATGCGTGGGGTACTGCCAAAGTAAAGGTCAAAGAGATCTTGAGCGCACCGCGTGAGGATTATGTAGATGCGGCAACTGATGCTGCTATCAGAGAGCGGTTTAATATCTATATCGCACCTGAAAATATGTAAGGGTGCGTGACCGATTAGGGGGCATTAAGATGATACGCTTTGATAAGCCATTTACACAGCAAGAGCCTATCCCTGAGGCAGGCATTGAACGCGCTGTGGAGATATTGCGATCAGGGCGTATTCATCGCTATAACCTGACCCCTGATGAGTTAGGTGATGTCGCACAGCTAGAAGCAGATTATGCCGCATGGCAAGGGCAAGATTATTGCCTTGCCACAACATCTGGCGGAACAGCCATTCAATTAGCGTTACGAGCGGCTGGTGTCTCGCACGGTGATTTGGTGCTTGCCAATGCCTATACACTCGCCCCTGTGCCAGGTGCGATTTATAATGTAGGCGGCAAGGCAGTCTTGGTTGAAATTGACCAAAATTACCATATTGATTGTGATGATTTAGCCAAAAAAGCAGACACAAGCGGCGCCAAATATCTGTTGCTGTCACATATGCGTGGTCATATCGCTGATATGGAACAGGTGATGGCCATCGCTGATACATATGGGATCACAGTGATTGAAGATTGCGCGCATACAATGGGCGCGCGCTATCATGGGGTGCGGTCTGGCAATTATGGGCATGTGGCGGCCTTTTCAACACAGACTTATAAGCATATGAATTCAGGTGAAGGCGGATTACTGACAACCAATGATCCTCTGATTGCCGCCAAAGCGATTATTATGTCTGGCTCTTATATGTTATATGAGCGTCATGGGGCGCGCCCATCAGCAGAGGTGTTTGAGACAATCCGCACCAAAATGCCTAATTTTTCATGCCGGCTTGACCATCTGCGCGCCGCGCTTATCACAGCGCAAATGTCTGTGTTAGATGAGAATATCGCACGCTGGAATCACCTCTATCAAAGGCTTGATAGCAATTTGCGTCGCATTGAGGGGGTCAGCTTGCCGGTGCGAGACCAAGCTGAATTTTATGTGGGAAGCTCTATCCAGTTCCGCACTGATAAGCTCGGCAAAGATGATATCCCTGATTTCTTGAGCCGCTGTGGCGCAAGAGGTGTTGATTTAAAATGGTTTGGGGCAGAGCGGCCAACCGCTTTTACAAGCCGCTATGATTCATGGGAATATCTTGATGATATCCCTGATTTGCCAGCGACAAAAGCAGCGCTTGATAAAACGATTGATATGCGTGTGCCGCTGACATTCACAGATGATGATTGTGATGTGATTACCACAATCATCGCATCTGAATTATCCGACTAAAGGCGCGCCTGTTAGGTGATCTCTGCCATGAGGGCTGAGCAAATCTTGCTCTGGGCCAACTGGTACAATCTGGGTTGGGTTAATCATGGTATGGCTGGCATAATAGTGCGTTTTGATATGATCAAAAAACACAGTGCTTGCAATATCCTCTAGCTGATAAATCTCTTTCATATAGCCATAAATATGAGGGTAATCATAAATGCGTTTTAGATTACATTTAAAATGCCCGACATAAACAGGGTCAAAGCGAATAAGGGTTGCGAAAAAGCGGATATCAGCTTCTGTAAGGCGCGCGCCCATCAAATAACGCTGGCTGGACAGCCTGTCTTCAAGGATATCAAGCGCATCAAATAGCTCTGTTACCGCTTGATTATAGGCCTCATAGCTTGTTGCAAAACCAGCTTTATAAACACCGTTATTCACCTTGTGATAGACAAGCTCATTGACCTGTTCAATTTCATCACGGATATCACTTGGCCAGAAATCCCTTTCATTGCCTGTAATATGGTCAAAAGCTGAATTGAACATTCTGATAATTTCAGATGATTCATTCGACACAATACAAGATTGCTCTTTATCCCATAATACAGGCACAGTCACACGGCCTGTCGCCTTATCATAGCTGTGGGTATAAACCTCGCGCATGAATTTTTTGCCAAGCAGATTGTCGCCTGTTGCGCCGTTGAAATCCTCTTCAAACGTCCAGCCATCATCTAGCATCAACGGATGCACAACAGAGATATCAATATGATCAGTAAGGCCTTTCAGGCTGCGAAACATCAGCGTGCGATGCGCCCATGGGCAAGCATAAGAGACATAAAGATGATATCGACCAGAGGCAGCACGAAACCCACCTTCACCAGAGGGGCCTGCTTTGCCATCAGCTGTAACCCAATTACGGAAACGCGCTACGTCACGGACAAATTTGCCATCCGATGCTTTGGTGTCATACCACGCATCAGACCAAACACCATCAATCAAAAGTCCCATAGGTTATCTGCCTTATTTTTTGTAAAATGCAATCTTATGATTTTACGGAGATAAAAAATTTTGGATGAGTGATATTAGCCACGAAGGGCTTTTATATTGGCCTCATAATGCGCAGCACCACCCTTAAAGACAGCAGAGCCTGCCACTAGCACATTCGCACCAGCCGCGATAATTTCAGCCGCATTATCAGCTGTGACGCCGCCATCAACTTGGATATCAATATCTCTATCGCCAACCATCTCTTTGATGGTGCGGATTTTATCAAGCTGCGAGGTTAAAAAAGACTGACCACCAAAGCCGGGATTCACACTCATCACAAGGATAAGGTTAAGCTTATCCAGCACATATTGTAATTGATCTGGCGCGGTATGAGGGTTCAATGACACACCTGCTTTGCATCCTTTTTCACGAATAGAGGCCAATGTTCTATCAAGATGAGTGGTGGCTTCGATATGCACGGTAATGCCTTGGCAACCAGCTGCGACATAATCATCAAGCAACGCATCAGGATTGGTGACCATCAAATGAGCATCAAAATATTTATCAGATGCACCGCGCACAGCCTTAATAATCGGCGGGCCGAATGTCAGATTAGGAACAAAATGACCATCCATCACATCAAGATGAATCCAATCAGCACCTGCTTTATCAATCAGGCCAATCTCTTCACCAAGACGGCTGAAATCTGATGATAGGATTGAGGGCGCAATCAGCGTTGGTCTTGCCATTATCTTTTGTTCCTTACTTTAATTTGGACTTTCATTTCATCTGGACTTTTATTTTATGGGGGCAGTGTAATGCCTTTTATGACTAGCCGCCAATGATATCTCTTGCTTTGAAATAAGGCAGATTATCTTGCGATGAACACCCCATCACAGATAGACGTTCAATGATTTGCAAAGCGCGCTGATATTTGCGCTCTAGCTCATCTGCTGAATGGTCCGCAAATAGCTCACCGCAAAGCAAAATGCCGTGATTGGCTTGCAAGGCTCTGATTTTGCGACCATGCATAAGCCCATCGACGAGAATAGCATGATCCATCTCTTCTGATTTGACGATTTGCAATCTGTTTTCCACCAAAAAGGCTCTGATTTTGGCTTCCCCTTCAAGGGTCATCTTCCAGAAATCTGAATCATTGGTTGATGGCTCACCAGAGACAAGCGCAAAGGCTTTACAAAAGGCAAGGAAGATTAATTCAGGCTTTTCACCACCTGTCCATGCTGTATGACCAAGTGTTTGCCAAATATGATGATTCATCTCTTCATAAATTTGCGGGATACGCTCAAAGAATAGGCGATGCAGCCCGATATCATTAATAGAGCTATCCATTTTCTGCTCTTTATGAATATCAATCGCTGATAAAGACCCACAAACAGGACAGCCGCCATCTTCAAATTTATTTTTCAAATACACATGGCTACAGCGCAGACCTGTTTCCAATTTTTGGTCACAAAGATAATAGCTTCTTTGCTCATCAACTGGCTGTTGTGAAATCCATTCAAAGCGATTTTTAAAACGCATATAAGAGCCACGATGAGACCAAAGTGACCATTGCAGCTTTTCAACAGGCCCGAAGGTTGACCAGTTTGAAGACACATCAATCACAACACAGCTATCTTTATTAGGCGCAGCACGCAGACCACGGCCAACTGATTGCCCCCATAATACTTTGGATAAGGTTGGGCGCATATGCACAATGATATTACAATGCGGATTATCCCAGCCTTCAGCCAACACCCCCACAGAGACGATCGCTTCCACTTCGCCATCTTCATGCGCTTTTAGCATCTGCATACGCTCTTTAATGGGTGTTTGCGCTGTGATTAGCTCAACTGATAGGCCTAATTCTTCAATTGCCTCAACCGTTGTTTCTGCGACTGTTACATCAGGACAGAACCAAGCTGATACAGGCTTTGGCGTCACTTTTTCTCTTTCTTCAAGATAGATAGTGCAGGCATGGCTGATCATAGAGGATTTGATAATGGCAGGCGCTAATTTTGCGACAGGAAAATCACCGCAAGACACATCAATATTGCCCAAATCAAGATCATGAATAAAATGCGGGCGATAACGTGGGCGCACCAAAATACCTTCATCAAAGAGCTGTTCCATATCAGCCCCATCAATGATGGCATCAAAAGCAAGCGAGAGCTGATCACGCTGATCAGCTGTGCGTCTTTCTGGCGAGGCTGTCAGCCCCAACATGCGCGCTTCATCTTTGCCATATTCATTAAAGCAATCCAAAATGCGCTTATAGCCTGTGCCATTTGGTGAGACACGGTGTGCCTCATCAATGATAAGCAAATCAGCCTGTTTTATCGCATCATCCAGAATATCTTTGGCTCTGGTGCTTGTTGATAACAGCACTTCATAATCTTTAAATGGCTCTTCATTTTTGGTCAGATTAAGCTTTTGCACACGGTGCGCTTTGCCAAGAGCTGCTTCTAACTGCTCTAGCAAGACAAGCCTGTGACATAGCACAATGACTTTTTTGCCAAGATAAAATTGACGTATAATCTCGGATGCCAAAACCGTCTTACCCGCCCCTGTCGGTGCTTTGACGATAAATCGCTTATGCGCGTTGATAATTGTAGGCAGACCATCAATTATCTCTTGTTGCCAGCGTCTTAATTCCATTCGCGACTCACTTTATTAGCATACGCTCAAATAACAGGCGAACAGTATAGCCGAATTAAAAAGTTTTTTCGTCACTTTTTTTTGTATTTTTTAAAAACAATACAAAAAGCCTATCCAGACAGGCCTCTAATGGTCTCTAGCAAGGCGCTGTTAATGGCTCTTGTGCCTGTATCTTGGCGGTTTTTATGGCGTCTTTCACCTGGCAAGCGCACCCCTTCAAGACTGCTTAATTCTGCGATAAAACCTTCGCTATGCGCACGCCAGCCATCACCAACAATCAAATCTGGTGACATAGCGATGATAAGCTCACCGCCTCTTGCAGGGCCGCCATCATTATTATCTTGGGCTTCTGCCTCATAAGAAAATTGATCGCCCGTCAGTGCGGATGACAATAATTCAACCATCATCGAAATAGCAGAGCCTTTATAACCACCAAAAGGAAGCAACACACCTTTGAGCACTTCATGAGGATCATTGCTAGGCTGACCATCAGGGCCAAGGCCTGTGCCATCTGGTAAATCATGGCCTTCACGAGCCGCCAGCATCACATCACCTTTGGCAAGACGAGAGGTCGCCATATCAAAAACAACAGGCGTTTTATCGGGGCGCGGCCATGCAAAGGCAAGCGGGTTCGTGCCGAAAAAGGCTGTGCTTGTGCCTGCGGGCGCAACAGAAGGCTTAAAACAAGTGCAAGCCAAACCAACAAGATTTTGTTCAGCTAGATATTCCACCTCAGGCCAAAGCGCTGCGAAATGATAGCTATTATGAAGACGCATCACAGCAATGCCTGTATTTTGCGCTGCCTTTGCCAAAACAGGAAGCGCGCATTGCAATGTGTAAGGGGCATAACCACCTTGACCATCAACAGCGACAATGGCTGCCATTTTATTATCAATGACAGGGGTTGCTTTGCCATCAACCTTGCCTGATCGCATTGATTTAACATAGCCTGGCAGGCGGAAAAGCCCGTGAGATGTTGACCCATCTCTTTCTGCTCTTGTCACTGTATCTGCGATCGCAGCTGCGTTATTTTCATCACAGCCACCCGCAAGCAATGTCTGTTTTGCCAAAGTTTCAATTTCTGCCAATGTCAAATTTTCAACAGACATAAGCGACCTCCCTTTTTTGTAATTCACTTAAAATATATGAATGAAATCTTTTAATCATTATCTGTTAGCCCAGCCCCTGCACCTGCGGCGCGCGATGCTTGTGATGATGGCACATAAGTTTTATTCGCAAAAGTCTTTAGCAATTCATAAGCATCATCATCAATAGAAATGCGCGCAGGCCAATCTGTCATAGGCAGAGGCGTAAATGCGGTTTTTTCAATGACCACAGATTGCAAGCCAAGCAATCGGCCTTGTTGCAACATCTGTGAAATACTTATCCCTGATGGTAGGCCAAAACCCCCAAAATAGGGCGATTGACGCATCGCTATAAGCCCAAGCGACAGGCAGGGATTTTGCACCTCTTCAAATGACAGGCTTTGATAATCCTTGCTCAAGAAAAGATCCATCGCCCCGATAACAGATAAAAGGCCAGCACATCCTGACACGGTGATGGCTTGTTCATCTTTGACAGAAATATTGCATGGCTTGCTATCCTCATTTTTCAGAAAATCAGTCAAAGCCGATGAGAGATCAAAGGGATAAGGCGCCAATATCTCAACAGCTTTTGCGATATCAAGGGCAATGCCAAAATCATACCCTTTGCCACAAACGGCTTTTTTTGTCTCAGAGACAAGCTGATTAATTGATAAATCCATGGGATTAAGACTCAAGCGAGGCGTTATTTTGCGA
>WTHW01000153.1 GCA_011526395.1 Alphaproteobacteria bacterium | reverse complement strand
GTCGCCGCAATGCATTTAGGCGGCGCGCATGAGATTTATGTGCTTGGCGGCATGCAAGGTGTAGGCGCGATGGCAATCGGCACTGAGACGATTGAGCCTGTTCATATGCTAGTCGGCCCGGGCAATGCCTTTGTGGCAGAAGCCAAGCGCCAGCTATTTGGCCGTGTGGGTATCGATTTATTTGCTGGCCCAACAGAGACAATGGTCATTGCAGATGAGACAGTTGATGCTGAGATGTGTGCCACTGATTTGCTAGGACAAGCAGAGCATGGCTATAACTCGCCAGCTGTGTTGCTGACCAATTCAGAAAAATTAGCGCAAGATACTTTATCAGAAATTGATCGCCTGCTTCAGATTTTGCCAACAGCAGATACCGCGTCTGTGTCATGGCGTGATTATGGCGAGGTGATTGTCTGTGACAGCTATGATGAAATGCTAGAAGTTGCCAATGATATCGCATCAGAACATGTACAAGTCATGACTGATAGAGATGATTGGTTCCTAGAGCATATGACATGTTATGGTGCGCTGTTCCTTGGTCCACGCACAAATGTGGCAAACGGGGATAAGGTGATTGGCACAAATCATACATTGCCAACGAAAAAAGCAGGTCGTTACACAGGCGGTCTGTGGGTTGGTAAGTTCCTGAAAACACATTCCTATCAGAAAGTCACAACAGATGAAGCCGCCGCTGAAATTGGCGCATATTGTTCACGACTTTGTATGTTAGAGGGCTTTGTTGGCCATGCAGAACAAGCCAATGTGCGTGTGCGCCGCTATGGTGGTCAAAATGTACCTTATGGGGAGCGTGCAGAATAATGACTGATATCCACGCCCATCATAAAGCACTTATCGCGCCTTTCAGATCTGCTTTTTATGACGGCGACCTTGCAGGCTTGCGCCGTGAAATGGACAAGCTATTTGCAAGCGATTGTGTGTTTCATATGTGTCATCCCTTTGGCGATTTGACAGGCCCGCAAGCTTTTTTCGAGGCTGTGATAGAGCCGCTATTTGCCGCACTGCCTGATTGTGAAAGACGTGATTTCATCGTCATGGCTGGGCGCACAGAACATGGCGGTGACTGGGTCGGCTGTGGTGGTAATTTTATGGGCGTCTTTGCAGAGCCCTATCTTGATATTCCGCCAACAGGTCATATGGCACATATGCGGTTTCATGAATTTTATCAGTTTGAAAATGATAAGATTGTTGAGATGCAGGCGATTTGGGATATCCCTGAATTAATGATGCAAGCAGGCGCTTGGCCAATGGTGCCATCATTGGGCAGAGAATGGTGTATCCCCGGCCCTGCAAGCCAAGATGGATTGGCCATTGGTGCGCGTGATGAAGCCAAAAGCGAGATATCATGCCAGCATATTGTTGAGATGCTGAATTTCATGAAAAAGCATCCAAGCCAAGGCGGTGCTGAGGTGATGGAAATGCCACGTTTCTGGCATGAAAAAATGAGCTGGTATGGCCCGGCTGGTATTGGCACAGGACGCGGCATTTCGGGATTCCGTCATTGGCATCAAATGCCATTCTTGGGCGGTATGCCTGATAGAGGCGCTTATGTGGCTGATATCACCTATCACTTCTTTGGTGATAATGATTATGCCGCTGTCACAGGCTGGCCGAATATGTTGCAGACATTAACACATGATGGCTGGCTTGGATTGGCGCCAAGCAATCAGAAGCTAGAGATGAGATCTCTTGATTTCTGGCGTCTTGAAAATGGCAAAATCCGCGAAAACTGGGTCACTGTTGATTTGCTTCATGTATATGATCAGCTTGGTGTTGATGTGTTTAAACGCATGAAAGAATTCAATAAGGCTCGTTACGGCATGAAGGCCTACAGCCCTCTGATATCTGATTAGACTATAGAAAAGAGCAACCCTTATGAGCGATATGCTAAACACTCCTTCTTTTAATCTTGCTGGCAAGAAGGCCTTAGTGCCAGGTGGCGGCGGTGGTATTGGCTTTGGCTGTGCCTGCGCCCTTGCTGAGGCAGGCGCTGAGGTGGTTGTGGCAGGTCGCACAAAGCAATCACTTGATGAGGCTGCCCAGGCCATCACAAAGGCTGGCTATCAGGCAAGCGCTCTTGTGATGGATATCGCTGATATTGATGGCACCAAAGCAGCGCTTGATGAGACAGGCCCGTATGATATCATTGTGAATTGTGCTGGTCTCGCGCGCCATAAGCCAGCGTTGGAGTCTGTCAAAGAAGAAGTGGAAATGGTGGTTGGGATCAATTTGACAGGCGCTTATATGTTGTTGGTGAATGCCGCAAAACAGCTGGTAGAGGCTGGCAAGACAGGCAGCTTTATCACCATGTCATCACAGATGGGTCATGTGGGCGGTATTGATAGATCTGTCTATTGCGCCACGAAATTTGGGGTGGAAGGCTTTACCAAAGCTATGGCTATCGAATGGGGCCCCCATAAAATTAGGGTCAATACCATTGCGCCAACCTTTGTGCGCACAGCGCTGACAGCCCCGACCTTTGCCAATCCAGAACGTGCAAAATGGATCTTGGATAAAATCAAATTAGGGGAAGTGGCCAATATCGAAGATATTATGGGGGCAACCTTATATTTGGCATCAGACGCAAGCCGTATGGTCACGGGCACCTCGATTTTGGTTGATGGGGGCTGGACTGCAGATTAGCCATGCGCCAAGACAGAGTTACCTCAATTGATGTTGCAAAAGAAGCTGGCGTGAGCCAGTCAGCGGTGAGCCGCGTCTTTTCAAAATCAGGCTCTGCATCGCAAAAGACAATTGATAAGGTACAACAAGCAGCTGATAAGCTTGGATATCGCCCGAACCAGTTGGCGCGCACGCTGATCACAGGCAAAAGCCGGATTATCGGCTTGCTGGTCGCCTATTTGGATAATTATTTTTACCCAACAGCGCTTGAGATATTATCTCGTGAATTGCAGAAAAAAGGATATCACGTGCTGATATTCCTTGCCTCTCAAAAAGAGAAGAATATTGATAATGTCTTGCAGGAAATCCTAGATTATCAGGTCGATGGGATTGTGACAGCCTCTGTGTCTATCTCGTCTGATTTGGCAAGCCAATGTCATGATGCTGGCATACCGATTGTGATGTTCAACCGCACAGATGAAAGTGGCAGATCGTCAAGCATTACATCTGATAATTTTCAAGGTGGCTATGATGCGGCTGAATTTTTCATCCGCGCAAATCACAAGAAAATTGGCTATATCGCTGGCTGGGATGGTGCCTCAACACAACGTGATCGCGAAGCTGGGTTTCGCGCAGGGCTAGCAGCGCATGGGCGCGAAATTGATGCCTATGCGATTGGTAATTATGATATGGCACAATCACAAGAGGCCGCGCGCCAGATGTTTGGTGGCACAGATTATCCTGATGCTGTGTTTATTGCCAATGATCATATGGCCTTCGCTGTAATGGATGTAATGCGCAACGAATATGGGCTATCCATTCCCCAAGATGTCGCTGTGATAGGGTATGATGATGTGCCGCCTGCAAGCTGGCCTGCCTATAATTTGACGACCTTGCGCCAGCCAGCCAATGAGATGGTCGCATCAACCATTAGAACTTTGATTAAACAAATCGAAGAGGCAGATGCCACACCAGAACATGTTTCACTGCCAAGCCCGATGATACTTCGCGGCTCAACAAGATAACAAAAACGCAAGATAAGAGAGCATGATATGAAAGGTTTCGATCCTAAATTTAAAGATTTTCCTGACTATATTCTTGGTATCACCAAGGAAATTTGGGAAGATAGAAAAATTGCCACTTTGCATCATTATTATGCAGAAGATATTGTGGTAAGGTCCCCTGCATCAATTGTCATCGGCAATCAGGGTGTGATCGCCGCCACAATGGCAACTTTATCTGAGTTTCCTGATAGATGCTTATTTGGGGAAGATGTGATTTGGTCAGGCACGCCTGAAGAGGGCATGTTATCATCGCATCGTATTATCAGCACAGCGACACATAGTGGCGATGGTGTCTATGGCAAAGCAACCGGTAAGAAATTACAATATCGTATCATCGCAGATTGCCATGCCAAAAATAATGCGATTGATGATGAATGGCTGATTAGAGACCAAGGGGCGATTGTCCGCCAATTAGGATATGAGCCGCTAGCCTATGCAAGAGAGATGATTGAAAAAGAAGGTGGCGCAGAAAAGGCAAGCCATCCGTTCCATCCAAAAGATGATAAGGTCGGCCCTTATAAAGGCAAAGGCAATGATAATGAATATGGCGCGCAATATGCAGATATCTTAACCCGCATTATGGGCGCAGATATGGCAGCTATCCCGTCATCTTATGATAGAGCGTGCCAGCTAGAATATGCAGGCGGCATGACAGGCTATAGCCATGATTTTGCTGACCAGTTTTGGATGGGATTACGGGCAAGCTTCCCATCAGCGAAGTTTGAAATCCACCATCAGATTGGCAGAGACGACCCAATGATGGCACCACGTGCGGCGTTGCGCTTCTCGCTCACTGGTAAGCATGATGGTTGGGGCAGCTTTGGCGCGCCAACAGGGGCAGAGGTCCATATTATGGGTGCCTGTCATGCTGAGTTTGGCCCATGGGGTCTGCGCCGTGAATATGTCTTGTTTGATGAGACAGCTGTGTGGAAGCAAATCGCACTTGCCACTGGCTAGCTGGACTACATCAATCATAAAGGGGGAAAGTGATGATGACACCACAAGAGATGGAAAAACGTATCGTGCGCTATGGCGATTTGGTGCCATGCCGCACAGCCTTTATTGACGCCCATACGCCGGGATCTGATCGCAAGGAAAATTTCACCATCATTGGCGGCGGTGTCTCTGAGGCGGCTGATCAACATGTCCATATCAAAGACACGCCCGGCTTTAATATCGGGGCGGCAGGACAGCCTCCTTTTTGTCGTAACTCGCTTCATACACATCGCACAGCAGAAGTATTTTTCGTTCTGTCTGGCACATGGCGTTTCTTTTGGGGGCGTTATGGGGATGCTGGTGAAGTCACGCTGACCAAAGGTGATATCATCAATATCCCAACAGGTGTGTTCAGAGGCTTTGAGAATATTGGCACAGATTACGGGATGATCATGGCCATCTTGGGCGGTGATGATGCTGGTGGCGGCGTATTATGGGCGCCTGAAGTTATCGAAGATGCCCGTGATCATGGGCTGATATTGGGTGAAAATGGTGTTCTTTATGACAGCAAAAAAGGACAATCTTTACCGGACGGCGTCGCCCCGATGCCATTGATGGATGAAGAGGCCCTTGCCCGGATTAAAGAGCCATCTGTTGATGAATTTGTCCCTCATTATGTGGCTCGTTATCTTGATCTTTTGGCCTATGCCAAAGGTAAGCCAGCAGATGTGATATCGCCCACTGGCCGCTTGCGTGATAGACCCGGCTTTGCGGTTGAGTTTTTAGCGCGAGATTCGGTAAGTGATGAGGCCTATCAATCTGAGGCACATGAGATTTTGATGGTGCTAGAAGGCCATTGGCATCTGTCATATGACGGCGGCGAGACAACATTAGCGCCTGGTGATGTGGCCGCTATCCCGCCAAAATTATCTCATGCGATAAAGCCTGCTATGTCTGGTGCGGCATCTTTATATCGCGTATGGTCAAATGATGATGAGGCCGGCCCAACATGGACAGAGTTGGCGACAAGCTAGAAGAAAGGCTCCTTTGACGATGACTAAAATTGCAACAACACATGTTGGCTCACTGCCACGAGATCAAGAAGTCGTTGATTTCATCTTCGCAAGAGAACATGGCAAGGATTATGATAAGGCCGCCTTTGATGCAGCGATGAGCGCGCATGTGGATGCCACAGTAAAAAAGCAAGTAGAAGCTGGCATTGATATTGTCTCTGATGGAGAGACGTCAAAAATCTCTTATGCAACTTATGTGAAGGACAGATATACAGGCTTTTCAGGTGATAGCCCGCGTAATGCCCCAGCTGATTTGCTGGCCTTTCCAAGCTTTTTGCAAAGACAGGCTGATTCAGGTGGTACGCCCACTTATGCACGCCCCATGTGCACATCCGAAGTGACAGTCAAAGACCAATCTGATTTGCATAAAGATATTGCGAATTTAAAAAATGCTATGGCAAATCATGGCGCAAAAAGAGGCTTTATGAATGCCGCCTCGCCGGGTGTGATATCATTGTTTTTGGCAAATGATTTCTATCCAACAAGAGAGGCTTATTTGCACGCGCTAGCAGAGGTGATGCGCGAGGAATATCGCACCATTATTGATGCTGGGCTTGATCTGCAACTTGATTGCCCTGATTTGGCATTATCACGTCATATGTTATTCACTGATCTGTCAGATGATGAATTTATCAAAATTGCAGATATGCATGTAGACGCTCTGAACACGGCGCTTGACGGCCTGCCAAAAGATAAAATCAGAGTGCATATTTGTTGGGGGAATTATGAAGGCCCTCATACATGTGATATCTCGATGGATAAAATGTTCAACACATTGATGAGTACACATGCAGGGTATGTTTTGTTTGAAACATCAAACCCGCGCCATGCGCATGAATGGTCTGTGTTTGAAGCACGCAAATCAGAAATACCAGAAGATAAGATTTTGGTACCCGGTGTAATTGATAGCACTACAAATTTCGTTGAGCATCCAGAGCTAGTGGCACAACGCATCGCGCGCTTTGTTGATATTGTGGGCGCTGAGCGTGTGATTGCAGGTTCTGATTGCGGCTTTGGCACCTTTGCTGGATATGGCGCAGTTGACCCTGATATCGCCTATGCCAAGCTTGGCAGTTTAGCGCAAGGGGCTGCCAAAATCAGCTAGCTATTTTTTTTGGCGTCTTACCAAAGAGTAATTCAATAAAATCACAGGAATAAGACCCGCCAGCACGATCAGAAGTGCTGGTGCGGCTGCCTTTTCTATCATCTCGTCCTTGGCATATTGATAGGTGAAGGTGGCAAAGGTATCAAAATTAAACGGACGCAATAACAAGGTCATTGGCAACTCTTTCATCACATCCACAAATACAAGAAGTAAGCCAGCGCCAATAGATGGTGAGATAATCGGCAATACCACAAGTTTTAAGCTGGAGGTAAATGATTTGCCCAATGTTAGGCTTGCCTCGAACACATGGCGGGGGACGCGGCCAATCCCTGTTTGCACAGCGCCATAACCAACAGCCTGAAAGCGCACCATATAGCCGATGACAAGGGCAAGGATACCGCCGCTGAGATAAGGCAGGCCAAGTGCGAATGCACCCTTATTCAAAAGCCCCATCAGACCCAAAACACCAATCGCCAAAATTGTGCCGGGAAAGGCATAGCCTGTTGAGGCGACAAGAGCGAGCATACGTGATTTGCGCCCTAGCTTGTAATGAGATAACAGCCCGATGATGGTTGAGACAAGCAATATGCCAGCGGCGGCAAGAAGAGCGACTTTAAAATTATTGCCGATAAGAGATGAGAAGCTATCGCGCACATCAGAGGCAATCCCGCCCCCTAGAAATGACAGCAATATCCCAACAGGGATGACAAAGCCGATGCTCACAGGCAAAGCGCAGGTCACATAAATGAGAGGAAGCTGGCCGGATTGTGCGTGAATACGAGGTACACCGCGCCGTGCATTTGATAGATTTTGAAACGAACGGCGCGATCTGGCATAGGCTTCGATGCCGAGCAATGCCAAAATCACAATCAAAGCAATAAGCGATAATTGGGCGGCGGCTGGCATATTATTCATCCCCAGCCACACATTGAAAATGCCCAATGTCAGCGTTTCAACCGCGAAATATTCCACCGTGCCAAAATCAGCAATCACTTCCATTAAGACAAGAGAGAGGCCCGCAATGATCGCAGGCCGCGCCAATGGCAAGCCCACATGAAAGAATAAATTGCGCCCTGAAATGGTTGCCGCCTCAAAAAGCGCGCGTGATGTCTGCGAGAAGGCTGTGCGCGCCATGATGTAAATATAAGGATATAGGACAGCGCCCATCATCATGATAGCACCGCCGATAGATCTGATTTCAAAAAACCAGTAATCACGGCGTGAGCTTGCGCCCAATAAATCGCGCAAGATGGTTTGCACTGGCCCAGCATATTCTAAGAAATCTGTGTAAGCATAGGCGATGATATAGGCTGGCATCGCGGCAGGTAGAACAAGAAGCCAGCTGAAGATGACGCGCCCTTTAAATTCGTAGCGGCTGACGACCCATGCAGAGGTAATGCCAAATAAGCTTGCCAATGCGCCAACGCCAATCATCAAAATAAGGGTATTGGCAAGATAGCGTCCCAACACCGTCTCGATAAGATGACCAAGTAGAGGCGGTGATGGCTGGAACGCCACCCATAAAATCATCGCAATCGGGCTAAGCAGAGCCAAACATAAGCCAGCTTGGAGTATGGTCCAGCGATTTATTGATATGATAGGCACCAATTCAGCTTACACCCTTGGACTTAAAGTGACGCACAAAAAAGATAAGGCAAATTTGCCCTGTTCCGGCTTTGTTATACCCTATTGTGAGGTGATAATGCGAATGAATTGCAACATGATAGGGTGATAAATACCAAAAAAAAGACCGCCCCTATGAAGGGCGGCCTTTATCACTATCTTTTTTGTTTCAATAAGAAGATGCTAGCGCATCACTTCTTTCATGAAGCGGTCTTTGATAACCACAGGGTCTAGTTCAATCACGGGAACAGGGATGTTGCCTGATTCACATTTTGAGATGATGATTGTCATTTTATCATCTGCAAAAGCGGCCTCAACTGTGGCGGCTGTATCTTCTGCTGAACATTCGATAACATTCTCGCACCCACAAGCGCGTGCCACTTCGGCAAGGCTTGTCTTTTTGCCTGTGTAAGTTGTCTGATCACCTGTTGAGCCATAAGAGCCATTATCAATGATAAGCAAAATATAATTTGAGGCAGGGTTATTGGCGATTGTTGGCAATGTGCCAAAATTCATCAAGACAGAGCCGTCACCATCAACCACAAGTACTTTTTTATCTTGCGCAAGTGCCAAGCCAAGACCAATAGATGATGCCAAACCCATCGTGCCAAGCATGTAAAAATTACTTGGCTGGTCATCGATAAGATGCATTTCCTGTGATGGCAGGCCAATATTTGTGACAACAAGTTTATCAGAGATAAATGGCACAAGTGTTTTTAAAACATCAGAGCGTATCATCATCAAGCTCCTTTCCAGAATGTGGCATCTGTTAGAATAGCAACTGGCTTACGTGCCATGAAACAATGCGATAAAATACCATCCAATTCATTCACATCCTCTTTATTATGGAAGTGATATGTTGGGATATTAAGCTGGTTTAACAGCGCCTTGGTGTGAACTGCCATTTCAACCTGACAAGCCACAGGCTCGCCAACTTCGCCGCGATAGCTGATAAGCATCGGCAATGGCATGCGATAGAATTGTGTCAATGTCACAAGCGCGTTAATGGTTACACCAATCGCTGTATTCTGCATGATGATAGCAGAGCGTTTGCCGCCCATTGTGGCACCAGCGCAAAGGCCAATCCCCTCATCTTCTTTGTTAGATGGCACATGTGTGATTGATGTTTCTTCATCAATTTTATCAAGCACACCTGCAAGCTGTTTACATGGCACCGAAGTGACAAACTGAATTTGATGCTTCACAAAATCAGCAATAATTTGATCATTAATGGACATGGAACACCCATATATCTGTTAATTTGGAATAGGTCACTGAAACATATTTTACGAAAATGGGTCTAGCTCTTTCGCCGTTTTTTTGTGAAAAAAAATGGTTTTTAATAAGGCCATTATCAAAAAATGTATTTTATGCATTATTTGGTTATGTTTATGGCATAACCAACCCCACGCACTGTGCGCAAGATATCTCGCTGGTCGCCATGAGCGGCACGCAAAGCTTTGCGCAACCGACTCAAGTGGACATCAACGGTTCTGTCTTCGATATAAATGCCGTGACCCCATACTTTATCAAGCAATTGCGCGCGGCTATAGACTTGGCCGGGTCGTTCCATTAGCAAAGAGAGGATTTTAAATTCCTTTGGCCCCAATGATATTTCAACATCACCTTTGGTAACGCGCATTTGGCTGTGATCAATCATAAGATCGCCAACTGATTGAACAGATTGTGCAGTGGCGCTTGTGGTGCGGCGCAACACAGCCTTGATGCGTGATATCAACTCGCGCGGGGAAAAGGGCTTTGTGATATAATCATCTGCGCCTGTATCAAGGCCAAATGTCTTATCACCTTCCTCACCTCTGGCAGATAGCATGATGACAGGGATATCTTTCAACGCCTCTGACTGGCGCATCGCCTTACATAAATCAATGCCTGACATTTCAGGCATCATCCAATCCAATATCACCAGATCAGGGATAAATTCATCCATCATCTCGAAAGCATGGCGGCCATTATTGGCTTTATGCACAACATAGCCCGCCTTAGAGAGATTAAAGGATAATAGCTCTAGCTGATTTGGTTCATCATCTGCAATTAGGATAGAGGCGCTCATAGGGATGTGCTTTGCTATTTCGTCTTTTTAAGAATAGGGAATTTTACTGTGAAAGTGGTTGATTCCCCCACAATGCTTGAAATGGTCAATTGGCCGCGATGGCGATTGACGATATGTTTGACAATGGCAAGGCCTAAGCCTGTGCCACCTTGTTGCCGAGAGCGTGCTTTATCAACACGGTAAAAGCGTTCTGTCAGGCGCGGGATATGACGTGCTTCGATCCCCTCACCTTTATTTGTGACCTCGCAGACCACATGATGAGCATCATCATTTTTGAGTGAGATATCAATCGCTGACTGATCAAAGCCATATTTGATCGCATTCTCAATCAAATTATGAAAGACCTCGACAATCTCGTCTCTCTCACCTTGAATTTGGCTTTGGCTGGCATTATCAGCGATTTGGTTATCAAAGCTGATTGTCATCTCTCTCTTTTGGGCGCGCCCTGATAAAATCGCCACCACATTTGTTATGACTTCATCAAGATGAACTTGTTCAGCTGGCAGGATATGCTCTTCCACCTCAACACGAGAAAGAGATATCAAATCATCAATCAGCCTTGTCATACGTTTGGATTCTTCATCCATAATGGCAAGGAAATGTGCTTGTGAGGCATGATCAATATCATCTGTCTCGCGCAAGGTTTCGATAAAGCCAATAAGAGATGTTAAGGGCGAACGTAATTCATGTGAGACATTAGCAACAAAATCGCGGCGCACCTTATCAAGGTTGCGTTGCAATGTCATATCCATCACAAGCACACCCACATGATGCGCGCCCACAGCCATCATCTTGATACGAAACTGGCGCCTGACTGTTTTTTTATGTTCATAAATAAATTCATGAGGGCGCTGCCTGTTTTCAATATTATCGAAGACATCATCAAAATTAATGCCTTTGAATAGGTCACTGAGCGCGCGGTTGCGTAATTCCTCACCAAATAATTGAGAGGCAGAGGGATTTACAAATTGCACCACCTGATTGAAATCAACTAGCAAGACGCCATCTTCGATAAGCTTGCTGAATTGTTCCCACTGCAATAAATCAGCAGACGGATCAGCGGTGCTTTGTGAGTTTGGCAAGGCTGGTGCTGTCATAGGGTGAACTTTATAAAATGCAAAAATGAAGTCTTTAATCCTGCACTCAATTTAGACATAAGAGGCAGATATGACAAGAGAGGCCAGCCTGCCGCCATTTTTTCCATAACCCATAGGCAAATGGCTTTCTTTGCGCGCAAAAAGTGACTATAGCTGAAAGGAGTAATTTAACGGTTATTCCCCTTTATATGAGGAGTTGTCATGTCACATATCGGACATTATTTATCAGGCGCCATTACAGCTGGCACATCAGGTCAAAGCCAAGATGTTTATAATCCAGCCACAGGTGAGGTAATCTCGCAAGTCGCGCTGGCATCAGCTGATGAGGTGAATAAGGCTGTTGCGGCGGCAAAAGCGGCATGGCCTGCATGGGCTGCTCTGCCTGTTCTGCGCCGCGCACGCATTATGGATAAGTTCAAAAATATCGTGAATGAGCGCGCCGCCATCTTGGCAGAAGCGATTTCAACAGAACATGGCAAGACACATGATGATGCGCTTGGTGAGGTCACAAGAGGTGTTGAGGTGGTTGAGTTTTCAACATCTGCCCCCTCTTTTATGAAAGGTGAATATTCTGAGGATGTTGGCACAGGTGTTGATAGCCATATGATAAGACAACCTCTTGGTGTTGTAGCTGGTATCACGCCTTTTAACTTCCCTGCTATGGTGCCAATGTGGATGTTCCCAATGGCGTTGGTCACAGGGAATTGCTTTATCTTAAAGCCGTCTGAGCGTGATCCATCAGCCTCTTTATTATTGGCACAATGGTTAAGTGAAGCTGGCGTGCCGGATGGTGTCTTTAATGTGGTGCAAGGTGATAAGCTGGCTGTTGATACCTTGTTGCATCATGATGATATCAGAGCTGTGAGCTTTGTGGGGTCAACACCGATTGCCCAATATATCCACGCAACAGGCACAGCCAATGGCAAAAGAGTGCAAGCGCTGGGCGGTGCCAAAAACCATATGGTGATTATGCCTGACGCTGATTTGGATATGGCGGCTTCAGCCTTGATTGGGGCGGCTTATGGCTCTGCTGGCGAGCGTTGTATGGCGATATCAGTTGCGGTGCCTGTCACAGATGCGGTCGCAGATGCGCTGATTGATAAGCTTGTCCCGCAGATTGAAGCTTTGAAGATTGGCCCTGCCACTGATAAGGCAACAGATATGGGCCCGCTTGTCACACAAGCTGCCAAAGATAGAGCCAATGATTATGTCTCGCGCGGTGAAGCACAAGGGGCAAAAGTCGTCGTTGACGGCAGAGGCTTCACCCAAGATAAACAAGGCTATGAGAATGGCTTTTATGTCGGTGGTAGCCTGCTTGATAATGTCACCGAAGATATGGATTGTTATCGTGACGAGATTTTTGGCCCTGTCTTATCAGTGGTGCGCAAAAATTCATATCAAGAAGCTGTTGATTTGATCCATGGCCATAATTACGCCAATGGCACAGCCATTTTCACAAGAGATGGTGATGTGGCACGTAACTTCTCAAAAGATATTGAGGTTGGCATGGTTGGCGTTAATGTGCCTATCCCTGTGCCAATGGCCTATCATAGCTTTGGTGGCTGGAAGTCATCTATTTTTGGTGAGCATCATATGCATGGTATGGAAGGTGTTCGTTTCTATACACGCATCAAAACCACAACCACAAGATGGCCATCAGGTATGCGCTCTGACCCGCAATTCACAATGCCAACTTTGGGTTAGTGTTAAAATTGATAATAAGAAAAGCCTGCCAAAGATGGCAGGCTTTTTTTTGACCTCACAGATGTCTTTTATGATAGTTCTGGCAGGTCCTTGAAATGAGCAAGCGCTTCTGGGTTATCAAGCGCGCCGACATTGGCTATCTCTTTGCCATGCACTACGTCGCGCACCGCTAGCTCTGTAATCTTGCCTGATTTTGTGCGCGGGATATCAGCCACCTTTAGGATTACAGATGGCACATGGCGCGGTGTGGCATTATTGCGGATTTGTGTCTTAATGCGGTCTTTTAGATCATCATCTAGCACAGCGCCATCACGCAATTTCACGAATAAGACAACACGTTGATCATTTTTCCAATCTTGGCCAATGACAACAGAGTCTAGCACTTCATCAATGACTTCCACTTGGCGATAGATTTCAGCTGTGCCAATGCGCACACCACCTGGATTGAGCGTGGCATCTGAGCGGCCATAGAAGATCATGCCGCCCTCATCTGTTAGCGCGACGCAATCACCATGGTGCCAGATATTATCATATTTCGCAAAATAGGCTTTGTGATAGCGGCTGCCATCTTCATCATTCCAGAAAGAGACTGGCATGGAGGGATGCGCCTTGGTGCAAACAAGCTCGCCCTTCTCGCCTGTAACAGGCTGGCCGTCTTCGTTATAGACGGCGACTGCCATGCCAAGAAGGCGTTTTTGGCACTGGCCACGATAGACAGGGCTGATGGCACTGCCGCCCACAAAACAGCCCAGAATATCTGTGCCGCCCGCGATAGAAGCAAGGCATAAGTCAGATTTCCATTTATTGTAAATATAATCAAATCCAGAGGCTGATAAAGG
>WTHW01000168.1 GCA_011526395.1 Alphaproteobacteria bacterium | reverse complement strand
GGGTGGGTTATTATTGCCTTTTTACTTTTCGAAGTCTCGTTATTTGTCACAGGCTATGAGCTAGCTGAACTATTTGATGGGCTTGCCATATGGGTGCCACTTATCGCTGTTGTCATCGGTCTTTTGCCTGGTTGTGGCCCACAAGTATTGGTGACAACACTATATCTGTCAGGCGTTGTGCCCTTATCAGCACAAATAGGAAATGCCATTAGTAATGATGGGGATGCCCTATTCCCTGCCATCGCGTTAGCGCCTAAAGCAGCTATTGTTGCGACCCTATATTCAACGATACCTGCGTTACTACTTGCTTATGGTTGGTATTTTTATAGCGGCTAGTGACTTAAGCGGCATAAAGCCTATTTCGATATGATACAGGGACGCGCTTTGCGTTTTCAAGCCAGTGCGATTGCGGTATGCGAATAGCTTGCTCAACAGTCAATAAAACGCCATCAAAGCCAGATTGACGTGCGTGGCGATACTGGTCACAGATTAACGCACCAGAGGCATATATCTTGCCGCCATAACCCAATTCACGAAGCCGCCTAGCTATTGAAAAGCCGCGCCCATCTGCTGCAGAATCAAAATGAATAGTGACTTCATTTTCTTCTGACACTGTTTCAATCAAATCCTCTGGTTTATCAGTGGCGATTAACTGCTTTGGTTTATTTTGTTTAAAGGGATGAAAGCCTTTATCATCAACTAAGATATTAATCATCATACAACGCCTCCTTGAATGGTGCCATGCCTACGCGCCTGTAATAAGCAAGAAATGTCTCGCCCGCATCCTGACGCGCCGCTAGATAATGATGGATGATTTTATCAATCGCGCCGATGATATCTTCATAAGAGAAGCCTGGCCCTGTTCTATCGCCAATGGCAGCATCTTGCGTACCATCGCCGCCAAGTGTGATCTGATAATTTTCCACACCAGCCTTATCCAATCCCAATATGCCAATGTGACCAACATGATGGTGACCACAGGCGTTAATGCAACCTGAGATTTTGATTTTCAGAGGGCCAATATCATGTTCAAGCTTTAACTTATCAAAATGAGTGGCAATTTGTTGCGCGATAGGAATAGAGCGCGCTGTTGCCAGTGAGCAATAATCAAGACCCGGACAGGCAATAATATCGGACACCAACCCGATATTTGATGTCCCCAAATCAGCTTTGGATAAGGCTTCATAAACCTTTAGAAGATGTGATTTTGGCACATGTGGCAAAATGATATTTTGCTCATGACTGACACGCAATTCATCATAGGCATATTTATCAGCTATATCGGCCATAATGCGCATCTGGCTAGCAGTTGCATCACCGGGCGTTGCCCCATGTTTTTTTAAGGATATGGTGACACTGACGTGGTTTTCATCTTTATGCGGCGATACTGACTGGTCATACCAGTGCGCAAAGGACGCAGATAATGATAGCTCACTTGTTAAATCATAATCTGTCACGTCTGTGAAATCTGGCGGGCTAAATCCTGCCTCAATCTGCCTTATCACATCTTCAGAAACAGGCTGATGTAACTCTTTGATTGAGTCAAAATGCTCTTGAATTTGTGCTTTTGTCTCTTCCAACCCGACTTCTTGGACAAGGATTTTAATCCGCGCCTTATATTTATTATCACGTCTGCCAAAGCGGTTATAAATATGCATCACAGACTCAAGATAGGGTAGCAAGTCCGCTTTTGGAATGAAGGATTTGATTTCTTGCCCAATTAATGGCGTGCGGCCCAATCCGCCGCCAATCAGCACACGGTAGCCATGCTCGTTATTCTCATTTTTGACAATCTGTAGCCCAATATCATGGAAGGCTATGACAGCGCGGTCTTGTTCTGCGCCAGATATGGCAATTTTGAACTTACGAGGCAAAAAGGCAAATTCAGGATGTGCTGTTGACCATTGACGCAGTAATTCAGCTGTAGGACGCGGGTCTTCAATCTCATCACGCGCTGCACCTGCAAAATGATCAGCTGTCACATTGCGGATACAATTACCTGATGTTTGGATGGCATGCATATCCACCGCCGCTAGCGCATCTAAAACATCGCCAACATCTGATAGTTTCATCCAATTAAATTGAATATTTTGACGCGTTGTAAAATGGCCATAGCCTTTGTCCCAGCGCTCTGCAATATCTGCAAGGCACCTCATTTGCTTTGATGATAAGGTGCCATAAGGGATAGCAACGCGAAGCATATAAGCATGAAGCTGCAGATATAAGCCATTTTGCAGACGCAGTGGCTTATATTCATCTTCTGTAATGACACCATCGATACGCCTTTGTGTGGCTTGTCTAAATTCAGAGACTCTGTCTTTAACAAACGCCTTGTCAAAATCTTGATATTGATACATGAGCGCTCTCCTTATGAGATGCTGGCTTGTTGTTTGCCATGTAAGTAATTAGACGGGCCTTTGGCGCGCAGTTGTTCTTTGAAGGTCACTGCTAGACCGTCATCTTTGACTGGTGCAGCGTAAGCGCCGACAATCTGAGCTGCATGATGCTTATTTTTAAATGCTGCTTTTGCTTGCGCCGCTTCTGCATCTTCAAAAATGACAGCGGTTTGTGGCTGTTGTGACCAGATAGAATCCTGCGCAAGATAGACCACTTCACCAGACATCAAATCATTTGCCGTGACGATATAACCAGCGGCATTCTGTGCCCCTTTAATGGGCTTAGGCTTGTTCAGTGACATAGCGGGCCTCCGACGATTTTTGATGAATATTTAAGCTAGCCTGTCGCACCTCATGTGGGGCAAGACCAAGATAGATGACTGCTGGGCCTGTAATATGTGCGCTTGCTATATCCTCAGGCAATTGCGCGAGATTGCTGACAAGCCATTTTTCATTTTGCCGCGATATATTCTCTGCAAGGCAGACTGTTAAATCAGCAGGTGCGCCATGCATTAGGAGACGTCCGACTAGATAGCTTGCGGCTCTTACACTCATATAGATAGAGGCTGTAAATTGCTCTTCAGACAGCCCCTTTGCCATCTCGCGCCAGTCATAATCAGCAAAACCGTTTACATCATGACCTGTGATAACGCGGTATCCAGCATTGCGACCACGCCGTGTCAAAGACGCCCCCATGATGGCCGCGCCTGCGCTTGCGCTGGTCAGACCGGGCGCCACTTCAAAGATAATGCCATGTTGCGATAATGCGTTTATTTCCTCATCCAACCTGCCATAAATGCCAGCATCACCTGATTTTAATCTGATAACAGTCTGAGATGTCTTTGCGCGCGCTACCAGAAGGTCGTTAATGTCTGATTGCTTCCAAGATGTGCCATATCCCGTTTTGCCAACTTCAATAACCTCAGCTTCTCTGCGACATAATTCCAGCACTTGAGGTGAGACCAGCCTGTCATGCAATATAACATCAGCATCATGAAGTAAGCGACGTGCCTGCATTGTTAGCAAATCAGGATCACCCGGCCCTGCCCCCACAAACCATACTTTTGGAGTATTTGGCGTAGCGCCCCCATTTTCTAGCTCTGTTATCATTTGCTGAGCTGAAGAGGTGATGGTCGCATTATTCGCATCCGGGGAGATCTTTGTGATATAATGCGACCAAAAACGGCGTCTTTGCGGCGGCGATAAACGCTCCGCCACGTATGAGCGCAAAGAATTAGCAACCACTGCAAGACGACCAATTGATGACGGAAGCCATTCTTCAAGATGCTTTTTGATATGACGCGCCAGCACAGGCGCTGTCCCCTCTGTGCCAATCGCAACAATGACTGGCGCACGATCAACAAGCGCTGGTGTTGTAAAATGGCTTAATTCCAAATTATCAATCACACATGCCGGGATATGCGCTTTTTCAAATATCTCGATCTTATCTGAAGCATCTTCGGTCAGATAGGCAAAGGCAAGTGGATGCCTTGCCCTATCATCAATATCAGTTCATATAAAATCACGCTTTTGCCAAAGGATGCGTGCATCATCCTGATGCTCTGATAAGTAATGCAACAAATCTGCAGATGGGCGCGGTGCATATATCTCAATCAGCGCCTCAGACTTGGACACAAGCCGTGCTTTGGCAACCGCATCACTGCCATTGCCAACAATGCAAATGCGTTTGCTTTCTACTTTTAAGAAGATAGGAAAATGCTTCATTGCCCCGCTCCGTTATGTTAGGCGACGCAGTTTTTGCAATTTTTTTCTATTATTCAAGCGTTGAAATGTGATTTAGGAG
>WTHW01000013.1:1986-14260 GCA_011526395.1 Alphaproteobacteria bacterium | reverse complement strand
GATAAAATGGCAGATGAGAAAAAACAAATTATCAGACAAAGTGCAAAGAAGTTTCTTGATAATTTGAATTGAGATTCGCCTTTTACCTGAAACATGATATGAAGATTTTTATATCAATGTTTTATCTGTGGCGGCTATGCATCATGTCTGACTCATTTCTGAAAAATAAGGCGAAACATCCGCTATTTGGCCTAGCCCTGGCTGGGTTAGGCGCTATGACACTTACGCCTGATAGCTTATTTATCAGGTGGTCAGGTATGGGCGCCTTTGAAATGCTTGTTTGGCGCGGCATACAGATGGGTATAGTGATGTTTTTGCTAAGCTATCTGATAGACCGGAATAACTTTTCACATAACATGAAGCTTACTTTTTCGAGGCGTGGCCTTGTTGTGGCGATGTGCCAACTTGTTAGCACAGCTTGTTTTGTTATTGGCATTGCTGAAACATCTGTTTCAGTTATTTTATTTGCTCTTGCGACCTCTCCTATTTTTGCTGCGTTTTTTTCACGCATCATTCTGGGAGAGAGAACACATATATCCACTTGGCTTGCGACGATATTTACGCTGTTTGGCATTCTGCTAACAGTACTAGATGCAGGCGAAGCACATGGCGCACCAGATGGTTCTGTGTTATTTGGTGCTGCTTGTGGGCTAACAGCATCAGCAGCTATCGGCATGAACTTTGTTTTGTTTAGAAAGTACAAGGATTTACCTGTTGCCCCCATTACAGGAAATGGCTCACTGATTTCTGGGCTATTAGCGCTTGCTTATATTGGCCCATCAACTCTGTTTGATGGAAACATAGCTATGATATCGGTATGTGGATTGCTGATATTGCCAATATCATTTTTCTGTTTAACCTCAGCTTCACGCTACACAGCTGCCGCCAATATTGGTTTATTAATGCTTCTTGAAACCATATTAGGCCCGGTATGGGTCTGGATTGGATTTGGTGAGACAGCAACAGTGCAAATGATTATTGGTGGCCTTGTGGTCATCACAACATTAGCGAGCTATGTGCTATACACATCATATGCATTGCAAAAATCACGCTAGAAAAGATGCTCTTCGCCAGTATCCTTCCAGGGGGCATATTTTGTCATCACACTAGCAAAGCGTTCACTATTTAAGAAGGTTTGAAGCCAGAAATGAAGTGCTGGCCAGTCTTGCGCATCAAACCATTCCATATCAGCTATGCGGAATTGACGCACAAAAGGAAGTGTTGCGTAATCAAGGATACCATTATTTGAACCTGATAGGGCTGTCTGAGCCGTCAGCTTTTCATTCCAAGATTCCAAAAAAATTACGGCCTCTTGACGATGTATTTTTTCATCAACATCGTCATAACGTGTTGCATATTTATATCGGTCCAAGTGAAATTTGAAATCAGTATCAAGCGATGAGAGATGCTGTTCTAAAGCGGCTTTATCTCTGTGATAGATTTCTAGCCAGCCTTCAGGGTCTGATTGAGATAATGCCCAAAACATAACATCAAGTGACTCATCAATCACTTGGCCATCGCCTACTTCCAGCACAGGCACAGTGCCTTTTTGTGAGGCTTGCAAAAATTCGTCAGGCTTATCACGCAACAATATCTCGCGCAAATGTACCTCTATACCGCTTGATTTCACCGCAAGCCTTGCGCGCATGGCATAAGGGCATCGCCGGAAGCTCCAAAATATTGGTTTTGTTTGATGGTTCATGATTTACGTAACTGATCGCCGATTGTAAAAGACGGGCCTGATATATTGTAAGCAGATGCAAATCCAGTAACAAGCGTGCCGGTAGTGGGTGTGATTTTGATTAAGTGAAAATCTTTAAATGATTTTATCAGGCTCATAGTCGCACCGAAAGCGTCTTCCATCATGGGAATTGTCTGTTCAAATTCTGGGCTATTGCGCTCAATAATGCGATAATCCGCTTTGAAATTTAACCTGACACGCGCCCATATATTTTGAGATTTACTCTCATCTGCAATGATTAAGAAGCGCGCATTCGCTCCCTTTAGTAACTCCTGCACATGTGCTGAAAGGTCACTTGTATAAATGTAGAAATGTCCCTCACCATCTCTGATAAATGGACTACTGCCAATTTGGGGTTCAGCATCTGATACAGCCACCGAAATTAAAATTGTTTGCGCGTTTGCTAGCAGCTCGTTTCTAGCAACGGTCACTTTTTCAATATCGCTCAAAATCACACCATTTCTTTTTTACCGATTTGGTCGTAATATATATCAGACTTCATAAAAAGGAATGCACATCATGACAAATCTGAAAATTGACATTTACTCAGATATCGTATGTCCGTGGTGCTATATCGGTAAAAAGCGACTAGAAGACGCACTCTCGCAAAGGCCTGATATTTCCGTTGATATATCATGGCGTGCTTTTCTGCTAAACCCATCCATGCCAAGAGAAGGCATGGACAGGCAAACTTACTTGAAAAAGAAATTTGGTGAAGCCAGTCATGCTGTCTATGACCGTATTTCACAAGCTGGCCTAGAAGCTGGCATTTCATTCCAGTTCGATAAGATTGGCATAACGCCAGAGACCTCAGCCATTCACACGCTTTTAATTGCGTCTGGCAAACACAGCTTTTCATTGTCAGAACGTTTTTTCCAAGCCTATTTCCTTAACGGTCTCGATATCAGCGATCCAGAGGTACAAAAGAAGTTGATAGATGATGAAGGCTGCGCAAACAGCTACACAAGAGAGGCACTTGAAGGCGCGGCACAACAAATCAATCAAGATATACAATTTGGTAGTCAAGTAGGGATAGACGGCGTGCCATTTTTTGTTTTCAATGAACAATTTTCATTGGCAGGCGCACATCCACCGCACGTATTATTAAACGCAATTGATGCGGCAAGTGCCTAGTGTTCTTGTTCAGCAAGTTCAACTAATTTATCTAATAGCTCTTTGGCTCGCTGTGCCCTTGCAGATATCAATTTAAGATCACTCATCACTACGAGTTTATGAGCGGCTTTTAGTTGCACCTGACCCTTTTGACTAGCGATCCAACCTACCAAGGCATCTGGATTGGCAAAATGTTTATCTTTGAATAATATCGAGAACCCTTTTTCACCGGCATCAATCTTCAGCACATTTGCGCGCCTACATAATTGTTTTAATTCAACGATTTGAAGAAGATTCTTAACTGAATCTGGTATAGCCCCAAATCGATCAACCAGCTCTGCCATCATAGCATTTGTATCATCTTCATTTTGCAGGGAGGCAATGCGACGATATATAGATAACCGGCTTGTAAGGTCAGGAATGTAATCTTCTGGAATTAAGACCTTAGTCCCTATTGATATAAGAGGTGCATAATCCTGCTTTTCATCAATCTGTTCTTTATGACGTGTTTTATGCGCTAAATCGACGGCTTGGCGTAGCATTTCCTGATATAATTCAACGCCAACTTCTTTCACATGACCAGATTGTTCATCACCAAGAAGGTTGCCAGCTCCTCTGATATCTAAATCATGAGATGCCAAGGTAAATCCGGCACCAAGCTTATCAAGAGTTTGCATGACTTCTAAACGACGTTTTGCACCTGCAGTCATAATCTTGTGCTGGTCTGTTGTAAGATACGCATAAGCACGTTGCTTGGAGCGCCCTACCCGGCCACGTAATTGATAAAGTTGTGACAAGCCAAACATATCCGCGCGATGAATAATCATTGTATTTGCTGATGGAATATCAATTCCAGATTCAACGATATTGGTTGATATTAGGATATCAGCTTGCCCTTCGCCAAATGCTGTCATGGCTTTATCAAGTTCGGCTGGCGTCATTCGTCCATGCGCTGATATGATTTTGGCATCAGGCATGAGTTTTGTCACACGCTCGTACAAACGCGGCATGTCCTCAATTCGTGGACACACAACAAATGACTGCCCACCGCGAAAACGCTCACGCAATAGTGCTTCTTTTAATACAACATTATCCCACGCACCGATAAAAGTTCTGACCGCCAAGCGGTCTACTGGTGGTGTTGCAATAATTGACATCTGACGAACACCAGATAATGCCATTTGCAATGTGCGCGGAATTGGCGTGGCCGTGAGAGTTAGAACATGTATGTCGCCCTTTAACTCTTTCAAACGTTCTTTTTGTCCAACACCAAAACTTTGTTCTTCATCAACGATGAGAAGGCCTAGATTGCTGAATGAGATTGATTTCGCAAGTAATGCATGCGTGCCAATCACAATTTGCGCATCCCCATTTGATATATTCTCTCGAATGGTCTTCGCTTCTGCTGTGCTGGTCATTCGTGAGAGGACACTCACATTCACAGGAAAGCCATCAAAACGCTCTTTGAAGACTTTTCCATGTTGCCTTGCCAATAACGTTGTAGGCGTCACCAATGCTACTTGATACCCCGCCATAGCCGCCACAAATGCAGCTCTTAAAGCCACTTCTGTTTTGCCAAACCCAACATCCCCACAAATCAGTCTGTCAGTCGCTTTACCAGACGCCATATCTTCAAGCACATCTGATATGGCATCAAGCTGGTCATCCGTTTCAGAAAAGCCGAAACGCGCGCAAAATTCTGCAAAACTTCCCGCTTGCGCAACTAGTGGTTCAGTCGTCGCAACTGCACGGTTAGCAGCAATACGAATGAGCTGTTCAGCCATTATCTTGATGCGTTCTTTGATTTTTGCTTTACGCGCCTGCCAAGCCACACCGCCAAGTTTATCCAATATGACGTCAGTTGAATCCTTACCGTAACGAGACAGCATGTCTATGTTTTCAACCGGCAAGTATAATTTATCTCCACCTTGATAGATTAACATTAAACAATCATGCTCGATGCCAGATGAGGTAATCGTCTCTAACTTTTCATATCTGCCGATACCATGCTCGACATGGACAACCAAATCGCCCTGATTCAAGGCAGACACTTCTGTAAGGAAGTTATCAGCACGCCTGCGACCAACAGGTCGCGCAAGCCTTGTCCCAAAGATCTCTTGTTCAGATATGACATTTACATGTTCAAGCGAGAAACCGCGCTCTAGCGGCCAAACACAGGTAGATATTTTTTGGTTTAACGCATCTGATAATTCTGTTGTGAAAGGAACATTAATATCTGCTGCTTTCGCAAGCATTTCCCCAATTCTGACAGCAGCGCCCTTTGTGGTTGCCGCTATGATATAACGCGTGTCTTTGTCTGAGCTTTGCCATAAATCAACGATTTGAGCGATTTTAGGACGTGTATCATTTGCAACAAAGGTCACATCCACCCGGCCTTTTACATCAAAACCATCTTGCGTTTCACGGTCTTGTGAGAATGAAGATAAGAATGAGCAGTTTGAACCGTTCAAGGCATTATCAACATCGTCTTCGCTTCTATAGTGCCAATGAGGTGCAAGCGGAAAATATGGTATATCCTCTTCTATCTCTGGCGTTTGTCTAGCTTCATAAAACTCTGTTATTTGTTCAAGGCGTGCTGATATGGCTGGCTTTGCCTCTTCATCAAAGACAAGTAACGGCATTTCATCACAATGAAATCTGGCGTAATCTTCAATCGTCGCCATTTCTGAGTGAAGTAAGGCAGACCAATGCTCGATACCAGGTGACATATGACCTGCGGAGATAGCTTCATAGAGAGGGGATTTTACCCCTTTACCGCCAAAAAACTCACGAAACCGGGACCGAAATAAATCTATCGCCTCTTCATCAAGTAAAAATTCAGCAGCAGGTGCGATAAATAATTTTTCTTTTGGCTCGATGGAACGCTGACTTAGAGCATCAAACGCTTTTATGGTATCTATCTCATCACCAAAAAAATCTATTCGGTTAGGTGGTGCAGACGCATCACTAAAGACGTCTATAATGCCCCCTCGAACGGCAAATTCCCCATATTCCCTAACGGTTTCAGTTCTATGAAATCCATTGCGAACGAGAAATTTAGTAACTATATCGATTGATATTTGTTGCCCTTTAGTGAGGTGAAGGCTAGCACGTTCAAAAAAAGAGGGGGCTGGCACTTTTTGCAACCAGCCATTCACCGTTGTAACAATCAACCGCGGCTTATCATCCACAGGGCGCGGCAGAATTAGCTTGGCAAGGCTAGCAAGACGCCGTGATGTTATGGATGAATGAGGCGATATCCGGTCATATGGCAAGCAATCCCAAGCTGGTATGGCCAATATTTGTGAGTCTGGCATGACAAATTGCATGCCCTCAACAAATTGTGCCAAACGCGCTTCGTCGCGTAAGATCACTATCTGCTCATGCCCTTTAGAGGACAGCGCCTGAACCACGAGCTGATCAACCCCTTGCGGCGCACCATCTAAGAACTTTGCGTTTTTAATTTTTTCTAATGATTTCATTATCTTACTTAGATACTTGAAACTGTTTTATGAGAGAAAATACTGATGTATTATATTGCTCAGGAACATCCTCATCACCGCGCACCCACGCGAATATGGATGGATCGCCTGCATCTAGTAATTCTTCGAATTCTATCAATGACTTGCGGTCTAATTCTGGTAAATGGCGTTTCGCGAACTGCCCTAGTAGAAGGTCAGTTTCTTTCATACCTGTATAGCTCGCACGATATATTAGCCGGCGCCTCATCATCTCGTCAGTTTCTGTCATATTCTCTTCCAGCACAGCTTATGGGCTTATTAAAAGTATCATTATTATGAGGCGTACAACTATCTGTTTTAAATGCCATTCTTGATGGATTGACGCACATTCCTATTACATGGCAATGTAGTGTATTTCCAGTCATTTTGTACTATCAAATTCACAATATTAAGAACCAACTTTTGGTAAATAACGCTGTAACGAAAAATGCACCTTAGCCGCCCTACTTCTATATTTCCTCTTTTTGCAAGTGTGACGACTCTGCCAGGCATAGGTAGCCGTCTTGGAAGCATCATTGAAAAGAAAATTGGCCCGGCTGTTATTGATGTTTTGCGTCATGCACCTGTGAGTTTAATTGACCGCAGAGCGCGCCCGAGCATTGCAGAGATTGTATCAGGGCAAATGGTAACGCTTGAAGTTGTTGTCACACAACACAACATTCCCCCTCGTCATATATCTAGGCCTGCACGAATTATAGCCGAGAATGACAGCGGTGAAATAGAGATTGTATTTTTCAAAGCAGACCCAAATTATCTGCAAAGGATGCTGCCAATCGGGGAGAAACGGGTCATATCTGGCACAGCAGAGCTATTTAATGGGCGCGTGCAACTCTCTCACCCGGATTATATTTTACCATTAGCAGATTTAGCACAGCTGCCTTTGATTGAGCCTGTATACCCTCTTACAGCCGGTCTTAAGGGCAAAACATTGCGCAAAGCCATTCAGGCAGCAATTCCAAAGGTCGTCAAACAGGAAGAATGGATCAATGCTGATATAAAAGAAAAAAACAAATGGCCTGATTTTGATGATGCGATGGCTATGTTACATGCACCGCAAAATGAAGATGATCTAAATAGTCTTTGCCCCGCTAGAGAGAGACTGGCTTATGATGAACTTCTTGCCAATCAACTTGCCCTTGCACTTATAAGACAGCAAACGACCATAGCAACCAAGGGCAAAGTTATCAAAGGCAATGGCAATTTGCGTTCAGCGTTGTTGCAATCTTTGCCATTTGCGCTAACTAGCGCACAAACCCGCGTCCTACAAGAGATTTATCAAGATCAATCTCAAGATATGCGCATGCTTCGCCTTGTACAGGGTGATGTGGGTGCAGGAAAAACATTAGTCGCTCTGCTTGCGATGCTTCACGCCGTTGAAACAGGCAAACAAGCCGTTTTACTAGCACCAACAGAAATATTAGCTAAACAACATTACAAAAGCATAACATCATTACTGGCACCCCTTAATATCGATACATGCTTGCTCATTGGTGGCGCAAAAACAAAGGCTAAGACACAAATTTTATCTGATATTTCAGCAGGTAATACCCCAATTATTATCGGCACTCATGCATTATTGACAGATGATGTAATATTTCATGATTTAGGATTGGCTGTTGTCGATGAGCAACATCGCTTTGGCGTGAAACAGCGCATGACACTTAGCAATAAAGGCGGCAATTGTGACGTATTGGTTATGACAGCCACGCCCATCCCACGCACCTTGTCTATGACGGCATATGGTGACTTGCAATCGAGCATTATTGATGAAAAGCCACCTGGGCGCAAAGATATTGATACAGCCGTCATAAATATAGACCGCATCGCTGAGATAGTTGAAAAATTGCGGGCCAAATTATCAAAAGACTTTCGTGCCTATTGGATTTGCCCTCTAGTCGAGGAGAGTGACAAATCAGACGTCATGGCGGCTGAGGAGCGCTTTGCCATATTGCAGCGATTATTGCCAGATACACAGCCCGCAATTGTCCATGGACGGATGAAAGCTGATGAAAAAGAACGTGCAATGTCGCGTTTTCAATCAGGGGAATCCCAACTTCTTGTTGCTACGACTGTCATTGAAGTTGGTGTGGATGTTCCAGAAGCAGGCATCATGATCATTGAGCATGCTGAACGCTTTGGCCTTGCACAGCTCCACCAGCTGCGGGGACGTGTGGGTAGAGGAAGTCAGCAATCAGCATGCCTGTTAGCCTATAAAGGGCCATTAAGCGAGACAGCCAATGCGCGGCTACTTGTAATGCGAGAATCGAACGATGGATTTCGTTTAGCAGAAGAAGATTTAAGACTAAGGGGTCCAGGCGAAATTCTTGGTCAGAGACAATCAGGCATGCCAGAATTTGCTATGGTCGACTTTGCTGCTCATGCAGGACTTATTCCTTATGCACGTGCCGAAGCCGATAAAATAATAGCAAATAACCCAAATTTAGACGGAGATGAGGCTCTAAAATATAGGCTTTTATTGAGCCTGTTTGAAAAAGACAACGCTATCCAATATCTGAACTCAGGATAGCGTCACTTCTCTTTCTTAGGCTCATAAGGTGGTGTCACAATACCGCCAGATACAACCAATTTCACCGCATCCTCAACACTCATTTCAAGATATTTCAATTCATTTTTTGGGCAGAACAACAAAAAGCCTGATGTTGGGTTAGGTGTTGTGGGTACAAACACATTTACAGTTTCGTTCGGCGTTGTGCTTTGCACTTCCCCTTTACTTGTTCCCGTGACGAAACCAACAACCCACACATCTTTGCGAGGGTATTCAACAAGCACAACTTCACGAAATGCATCTGATTGTGAGGCTAGCACCGTTTCCAAAATCTGTTTAACAGCGCCATAAATCTTGCCAATGATTGGCATACGATTTAACAGGCTTTCACCTGCTCTTATAATCCATCTCCCGAAGAAACCTGCTGCCAATGCGCCGACTATGGTGATGGCAATCGCCCCTATGATGAGGCCAACGCCCGGGATTGATGAGTAAATCGTGTCACGAAAGGCTGGCGGCAATAATTCAGTCACCCAGCCATCAATAATATCAACAAACAACCATGTGATATAAACCGTCAACATGATTGGTGCGGTGACCAGTAACCCCGTTAGGAACCACCCTCTTATACGGGCAAAAAATGTTGGCTTTAGGCTTGCATCTGTTTTTATTGGTTGCTCACTCATCACGCATCCTCATAATAAAAATGGTAGCTTTGTTAGTCTTTATTGAAGCGATGATTCATCACCTGCTTACATCATAACATAATTAAGGAAAATCCATGTCAAATAATGCGATACTTCACGAGCAAATTGATCGACTTGTTAAGATTATGAGTGATTTGCGCGATCCTGTGACTGGTTGCCCTTGGGATATTGAGCAAGATTTTGCATCGATAGCTCCCTATACCATTGAAGAAGCTTATGAGGTATCAGAAGCTGTCTATAGTGGTGATAGAGATAAACTAGCAGATGAATTAGGTGATTTGTTATTGCAAGTTATCTTTCATTCCCAAATGGCAAAAGAAGAAGGCAGTTTTGAATTAACAGATGTTGTCAGAGCCATTTCAGATAAAATGGTGCGGCGCCACCCTCATGTTTTTGGAGCTAGCACCCAAAAAGATGCTAAAAGCACAAAAATGGCATGGGAAGATATGAAGGCGCAGGAAAGAGGTGACACCTCACCAAATGGTTCAATCTTAGATGATGTTGCCATCACCCTTCCCGCCATGGTTCGCGCTGCAAAGTTACAAAAACGCGCCGCTAGAGTTGGCTTTGATTGGCCAGATTTAAACGCAGTCATTGAAAAAATGGCTGAAGAAACAAAAGAGTTGCAAGAGGCATATGAAACCAATCCAAATGACCACAAACGACTGGAAGATGAAGTTGGTGATATTTTGTTTGTTGCTGCAAACTTAGCAAGAAAAGTTGGTGTAGACCCAGAAACAGCCTTATTGACATGCAACCGTAAGTTTGAGCGACGTTTTAAATTTGTAGAGTCACAAACAAATGAAAGAGGCTTATCATTGAGCGACGCGTCATTAGAAGAGATGGAAGCTTTATGGCAAAAGGCTAAAACGACTGAGGTTTCGTGACCGGATCTGGCCAAATATGATTGGCAAGCGCTAGCCAACTATCTTTATCAGGCGCCACTAAAATAGCATCATCACATAATGGTGAATATGCATTTGCTGTCGGCAGTGACGCACTGAAAAGCCCTATCTCGTTAGCGATTAAATCAACAGGTGTATGATCCCACGCTGTTGTCTTTGCGTGCATTAAAAAATCATGTTCACCTAAAGCTAAAAGCACAGCCTCACAACCAGCACTTCCAATTAAGCGCCTATGTGCAAGAGCACGCAGCTGGTTGCGCACTTGCAGCTTACGCTCACCAGACAAACCTTTGATGCCACCGGTTCCAATCATATCGGACAATTGAAATCTTTCAAAAGTACGATGGACTGGCTCCCAATCTGTTAATTGGGCATCCTCTGAAAGTAGCATATGAAAAACGCCCTCACCTGCTACCGCAACAACTATGTCATTATCAATCGGCCTATAAATCCAAGATATCAGAGGCTCGCCGCAATCAATTAGCGATATCATGGAACAAAAATGATGTGATCCGTTAATAAAATTCCGTGTGCCATCAATCGGGTCGATAACAAATGAGAGAGAATTTGATATTTTTTTACCCAATTTTGGGTCGTCAGAAATGCTTTCTTCACCAATTGCAATTGCATCAGTAAGCAATGGTTCCAATTTTGGTATTAGCCAAAACTCAGCATCTCTATCTGCAACCGTCACAAAATCGCTATCAGATGACTTGGTTGCGATATCTTCATCCGATAGATTATTAAACAAGGGTAGAATGATTGTTTGCGCTGCCTCAACCATTAAGGATGCCACGGCATCAACCAATCCTATTTGGTCATCTGACATAAATAGTCGCCTCAATCAATCCTGTTCAACGTTAAAATCAACTGTGTTTACAGGCATGATTGTAGAGACGGCATGTTTATAGATAAGTTGAATTTGGCCATCACGCTTTAACAGCATAGAGTAATTATCAAACCAAGTAATGATGCCCTGCAGCTTTATCCCGTTTACCAGAAATACAGTCACAGGCTCGTGCTGTTTTCTCATTTGGTTTAAAAATATATCCTGCAAATTATTTTGCTTTTCCATAAATTGCGTCCCAAAAACACGTCATCACCACATTGTGATTACGAAGTCACCTCTTCAATATACGCAATTCGCAACCTTTTGGCTACTGGGCCGACTCCACCATTGTTAACTTTGTCTCCATCAATTGAACCGATCGCTGTTACAAGCGAAGATGCGCTTGTTAGAAACGCTTCAGACGCCTCTTTAATCTCAGCGACGGTGAAATCACGTTCTTCGATGCGAAGTTGCAATTCTTGAGCAACAGCCATTACGGCACGCCGTGTTATACCATTTAGTATTTTATGATTGGCAGGACGTGTTACAAGCACACCATCTTTCGTGACTAGCCATGCATTTGAGCTGGACCCCTCGGTAATAGAGCCATCTTTATCTATCATTAATGCTTCATAAGCACCTGCCTCAAAAGCTTTTTGTTTTGCTAGGCAATTTGGCAATAGCTGTATGGTCTTTATATCGCGTCTATCCCATCTTTCATCTGGAACAGTGATAACTTCAACAGGCGCAACTTCCTGTGGCATTTTTGCCATAGTATTTTTGGCCGTAACAATCAAAGCAGGTTTTAAGCTTGCAGACCATTTATGATCGCGGCGTGCTACACCGCGCGTGACTTGCAAATATATTAATCCCGTTTGCACCTGATTTAATCGAATAATACGGGCCATTATCATTTTCAATACATTGCGCGTTACTGGCATAGGCATTGAAA
>WTHW01000013.1:0-1886 GCA_011526395.1 Alphaproteobacteria bacterium | reverse complement strand
CAACGCTGAGTATGCTCACTATCGCACACAAAATAGACTTTATCGCCTTCTTGCAACTCATCCTTACCGTCACGTGGCACTATGACTGTAGTGCCACGCACAATCGCGACGATAGTCATTGATAACTCTGGAAATAATGAAGTAAGATGGCGCAATGGTGTTGATAAGATTGGACAATTAGCTTTTGCTAAAACGCCTATAATCCGAACCTTATTATCTGCCATATCTTTCACATCGAAGGCACCTGGAAGACGTAATTGTCTTTCAACGGCAGATGAGACCTCCTCTTCTGGAGAGATGATATGGTCAATTGGCATATGACCTGAGCCATATAAATCGCCAAATTCAGGGTTCAAATATGCCCATGACCGAATACGCGCAATACGAGTTGGCGTGTTGAAAATTGTATGAGCCACTTGCGATGCAACCATATTGATTTCATCAGATTCAGTGACAGCAATCAGAAGCTGTGCGTCGTTTAAACCTGCATTTGCCAAAACATCTGGGTGTGAGGCAACACCGACAACACCGCGCACGTCTGCATGTTCAACAACGCGTTGAATTTTCTCGTTATCTGCATCAATGACTGTGACATCATTTTGTTCAGCAGCAAGGTGTGTCGCTATCGCGCTACCTACCAGCCCTGCGCCGCAAATCACTATTCTCATTATGTTGTCTTACACCTCCGTCAAGGCGGTTTTATTTCATTGCCTTGATTGGTTTTACTGAATATTTAACGATTTTATCTTGCGATGCAAAGCAGAACGTTCCATCCCAATCATTTTAGCTACTTTTGAAATGTTACCATCAAATCGAGATAGCTGCTCAGTTAGATATTTTACTTCAAATGCATCACGCGCTTCTCTTAGCGGTAATGCATAAATATCCTGAGATAAATCATGGGATGGCATAATGTCGCCAGACAGCATTTCTGCCGGCAAATCTGACATATTCAGCATCTCATCATCCTTTTCACCGGACAAAATGAGCATCGAGTCTATAACATTCCGCATTTGCCGCACTGACCCAGGCCAATGGTAAGCGCGAAACGCATTTAAGACATCATCTCCCAATTTAAGGGGTTTTCTGCCCAAAGAAGCAGCGCTTAATTTCATGAAATATTTTGCCAGTAGCGGAATATCTTCACGACGCTCTGATAGAGATGGTATCCCAAGTGATACAACTGCGAGCCTGTAATATAGGTCCTCTCTCAATTTTCCCATTTCAATTGCTTCGGTTAGATTTTGAGAAGATGCCGATATAATTCTAACATCTACCTGCACCTCTCCTGCGCCGCCGACGCGTTTAAATTTTTGTTCCGCGACGGCTCGCACTAATTTTGCTTGGGTATTAACCGGCAGGTCACAAATTTCATCGAAATAAAGCGTGCCTAAATGTGCTTGCTCAAACAAGCCTACAACACGTCTTCCATCTTGAATGGATTCTGAACCAAATAATTCTAGGTCTGCTTTTTCTGCTGTGAGTTTTGCGCAGTTAGCGACTACGAACTTATGCATCCCTCTCTCAGAATTTTCATGTATTTTTCTTGCAACTAACTCCTTACCACCTCCTGCAGCACCTTGAATAAGCACTCTGCTAGAAGATGTTGAAAGTTTATCAATGGATGTTTTTACATGGCGCATAGCAGCAGACTGGCCAATCAATTCCAATTGCGAAACATCATGATTACGTGTCTTCAACTCGCGATTTTCACGTTCTAATTTTGCAGTTTGAATAGCCCTGTTGACAGTCAGCATTAACCTTTCAGCTTTGAATGGTTTTTCGATGAAATCATAGGCCCCCACGCGAAGCGCTTGAACAGCTGTTTCAATAGTGCCATGGCCAGAAATCATGACAACCGGCAAATCAGGATAAAGAGAGCGGCA
>WTHW01000249.1 GCA_011526395.1 Alphaproteobacteria bacterium | reverse complement strand
GTGGCAACACCTGTGAAGAAATGAGGGCGGTGCAACCCTTCAAGCATCAAGGCTGGCCCTTGCGGTGTTATCATGGTGGTATGATTATCATGATATAATGAGTGCGGCGCAAAAATCGTGATGTCACCACCCACCGCAGATAAGGCCGCGCAATCTTCATCAAGCTGGCGCGGATAACGCTCTAAATCTTCGCCTTCGGCAAATTGTGTTGGGTTCACATAAATAGAGACGATCACCTTGTCATGAGAGGCAAGCGCGGCGCGTACCAGAGAGAGATGACCCTCATGCAAGCCGCCCATTGTTGGCACTAAGCCAACTGAATAACCTTGATTACGAAAATCATTTACAAGCTCTGTGATGGCTTTTGTTTGTTTGATAATTTGGACCATCAAATCACGCACTCACCGCTTCATGAAACATTCTTTTTCTGTGGGAAACTTCTCTTGGATGACATCGTCGCGATAATTGGCAACAGCTTCGTCTATGGTGGCAGAAATTTCAGTGTATTTACGCACAAATTTTGGCGTGAATTTATCATACATGCCAATCAAATCATCTGTGACAAGAATTTGCCCATGACAGGCAGGAGATGCACCAATACCGATCACAGGGACAGAAGCCATTTGTGCCAATTTACGTGCGACCTCTTCGACAACACATTCAATGACAATGGCAAAACAACCTGCCGCCTCTAGTGCTTTTAAATCTTGGATGAGCTGTTCTTCTTCAAGAGAGTCTCTGCCTGTCACACGAAATTCATCAGCGCTATTTACCTTTTGCGGCAAAAGTCCAATATGCCCCATCACTGGCACACCAGATGAGACAATGGCTTTTATCTGCGGGGCAAGCGCTTCGCCGCCTTCAAGCTTAATCGCATCAGCCTTGGTTTCAGAAATGATTTTATGAGCATTATCAACAGCCCAATTTGCAGATGCCTCGTAACTGCCTTCTGGCATATCAACCACTACAACCGCTTTTGAAGCGGCGCCTCTGACAGCCTTGCCATGGCGTATCATCATCTCAATCGTCGCGGTGTTTGTCGTCTCTTCGCCATAGACCACCATTGCCACAGAATCACCCACAAGGATGAGATCACAATGCGTATCAAGGCGAGCGGCCATAGAGGCTGTGTAGGCTGTTAGGCACACAATTTTACGGCTATCTTTCAGGCTTTTGAATTCAGCAATTTTTGACAAGCTTTAGGCCTTATACATAAATTAGCGCTTTTTTCTGCCGAAAAGCTCAAGGCGGTGATCAACAAGATCATATCCCATTTTTTCAGCGATCGCGCGCTTCATTTCCTCGAGTTCAGCATCGAAAAATTCAATCACTTCACCTGTTTCAACATCGACCAAATGCTCGTGATGGTCGCCTGATTCTTCGTATCTTGCGCGGCCATCGCCAAATTCTAGACGTTCAACAACGCCTGCCTCTTCAAGCAATTTCATGGTGCGATAGACTGTCGCGATGGATATGGTGTTATCAAGCTCAACAGAACGGCGATATAACAAATCGACATCTGGGTGATCTTCACTTTGTTCGATCACCTTTATGATGGTGCCACGTTGTGATGTCATGCGAATATTTCTCGCAAGGCATTTTTGCAAAAGTGAATCCGACATAACAGTAATCCTAGATTGCTATTTTTCCTATCATACCCCACAGAGCGATGAAGTACAGATGATTTATCTTTTTATAAGATGATAATCATAACAAAAATTTCATTTTTCTGTTGGCTTTTATATCTGTTTTAAAGGAATGATAGTTTTATCATATTAGGCGAGTAACAGATTGAAGATGCAACGAGCACCCGCTTCACACACAAGCACAGATCAAACACGCGGCATGTTATTGATGGTCTGCGCCATGATTATCTTGCCGATGCTAGATGCAAGCGCCAAATGGCTTGGGCAAACGCTTCCCGTCTCTGAAGTATCTGCAGGGCGGTTTATCATTCAAATGTCACTGCTAGCGCCCTTATATTATGCAATGGGGCAAAAAATCAGCCTGACATCCTTTTCCACTAGTGAAGCTGCACGTGGCTTTTGCCTTGCCATTGCCACTTGGTTGTTTTTCGTCGCGCTAAAAACACTGCCAATGGCAGAAGCAATATCTATCTTTTTTATAGAGCCGATGATTTTGACAATTCTGGCGGCTCTATTATTAGGTGAACGCATTAGAGCGCGCAGAATTACAGCTGTGATTGTTGGATTTATTGGCGCGATTATTGTTATCCAGCCAAGCTTTGATATTTTTGGATGGCCTGCTTTGTTGCCACTTGGCACTGCCTTTTTCTTTGCACTTTATATGATAATCACACGGGTGGTCGCACAAGCAAAGCACCCGATTGAATCTCAAGTCTCCATGTCTGCTTTTGCGCTGTTGACGATTTTGATTCTTGCGGCCTTGAATGATTTTACGGGGCTAGAATCGCGGTCTTGGAGACTGCCTGACCTAACAGAATTTGGCGTTCTTTTAACATTGGGATTTTTCGCCACATCTGGGCATTTGATGGTGGTATTTGCCTTGCAACGCGCTGATGCAGGCCTGCTGGCCCCTTTCCAATATCTCGAAGTTGTGACAGCCTCATTGCTTGGCTATGTCATCTTTCAAGATATACCCAAAAATACAACGATTTTGGGCGTGAGCATTATCATTGGATCAGGGCTGTATCTTATTCATCGAGAGCGCCAAACGGCCGCCCTTAATGCTAGCAATGGTTAATTTTCACCCTGCTGTGATAAATAGGCGGATTTACGCTTTTGATAGATGATGGCTGATAATGGCAAGGTTGCAAGATATATCCCAGCCAGAATCAAATAGGCCGCCCATGGTTGTGAGAGCGCATAGGCAACAAACATAGCGATAATCGCAAGGGCTGGCAGTGCATAGCGAGAGGGCATGCGAAGTGTTTTGCCGGCAAAGGTTGGCACAGCTGAGACAGCACCAATACCGCAAATCACAAGCACAGCTGAGACAAGCTCTGCCTCTCTGATGAAGGCTAGCTGGAAATGGATATCTATCACGATAGGTGAAATCACAAGAAGGCCAGCGGCAGGGCTTGGCAGGCCGGTGAAGAAATCTTTGGCATATTCAGGTTTATCGGGAAGCTCTGAGTCAAAGCGCGCAAGGCGCAAGGCAATGCAGACAATATAAAACAACGCAGATGCCCATGCGATATTTCCATGATCTTGCAAAGCCCATAGATAAAGACATAGACCAGGTATCACGCCAAATACGACCACATCAGATAAGCTATCAAGAGCCGCGCCAAACGCGCTTGTTGCACGAAGTAGGCGCGCTGTTCTGCCGTCAAGCGCATCAAATATGGCGGCGATAAATATCAATCCAACAACCATGTCCCATTTGCCAGCTAGGGCAAAACGCAAAGCTGTGAGACCTGAGATAAGAGCGGCTATGGTAATCACATTTGGGATTAGCCAGCTCGTTGAGACTCTTATGCGGTTTCGTCTTGTCATACTCTTCCTTGAATTAGGCTGTTAGCAAGCATTCAGTTTATCGTGTTATCGCGTCATCTGGTTCATGTTGCTTGTTCGATAAATCAGCAATCACAGTTTCACCCGCTATGGTTTTTTGACCGACTAGGACCATAACATTTGTATCAAGTGGCATCCACACATCAACACGGCTGCCAAAGCGGATGAGGCCAAAAATCTGACCAATAGAGAGGCTGTCAGACACTTTGGCATCACAAAGAATGCGGCGCGCTACAAGACCTGCAATTTGCACGACAGCGATTTTTGTCTTTGCCTTGTTATCAACTTCCATTGTCATGGCAAGACGCTCATTATCTGTGCTTGCTTTATCAAGGCTTGCATTTACGAACTTGCCTTTACGATACAAGATATCAGTTACCTTGCCAGCGATTGGGGCGCGGTTCACATGCACATCAAACACATTCATGAAGATTGCAACGCGGCGATATTTGCCTTCGGGTAAGTTCATCTCAGCTTCTGGCACCGCCTCGCCAATCGAAATCACACGCCCATCAGCTGGTGCGACAAGCCATCCTGCTTTTTGCGGAATCACGCGCGCTGGATTGCGGAAAAAATAAACACACCACAAAGTCAAAGGCACGCCAACAGCAAAAAATAATGGCACGTAATAACCGATTAGCACTGTCACAACGGCAAAAGCAGCAATAAAAGGCCAGCCAGCTGGGTGAATAGGAACGAAAACTTCCTCACGGATTGCGCGAATAATATTCATAAATAA
>WTHW01000211.1 GCA_011526395.1 Alphaproteobacteria bacterium | reverse complement strand
TGTGTATAAGAGACAGATAAGACGGCTATCAGCTGATTGTTTTGTGTCTTACCATGCCATGGCGATGAAGTCTGCTTGCCGAACTTGTGCAAATTTGGTACATATCGCAGGCTTTGTCGCCACAAGACAACCAAACGAGACTAGGCATTAGCAAAAGAGTATGTCAGCAGATAAAAAATCATCAACTGATGCACCTTCAGCCCTGCTTCCCGCAGGTCTGCAAGATGTCCTATATCCGCAAGCACAAGATGATGCGAAAGCCTCTGAAATCATCATGGATTGCCTTGCCTCATTCGGCTATGAGCGTGTCCAGCCACCTCTTGTAGAATTCGAAGATAGTCTGTTAAGCGATCGTCTTGGCGCGGCTTTATCTGATAAAACATTCCGCCTGCTTGACCCGCTCTCTCACAAGATGATGGCCTTGCGCGCTGATATGACAGCCCAAATCGCCAGAATCTCAGGATCGCGCCTTGCTCATATGCCGCGCCCTTTGCGCCTGTCTTATTGCGGGGCAGTGATGCGTGTTGTGCCTGATGTCCTAAATCCTGAACGCCAGATGGTGCAAGCTGGCGCCGAGCTGATTGGCTCTGCAGATGCGCTTGCCTCTGCTGAAATGATTGGGCTTGGTGTACGCGCTCTTAACAAGGCTGGCATATCAGGCCTTACCATTGATATTGGCGTGCCTCACCTATTTGATGTCATCGCACAAGATTGTGATGCTGGCCTTCTTGATAAGATGGCAGATGCATTACGCCTTCGTGATTCTGATGCGCTTTATGCGCTATCAGATGATGCTGCCACAATGCTTGCCAAATTATTGGATGCTTCCGGCCAGAGCCGTGATGATATCACCCAATTACTACCTCAATTATCAGGCAAAGCGCGTGATATGGTGGAAACCGTTCTTCATGTGCAATCTGTCCTCAAAGAGATTTGGCCAGATTTGCCAGTGACCTTTGATTTGCTAGACAGACGTGACGGCGATTATCATCAAGGGCTTCATTTCGCGATTTTCAGCGATGGCCTGCGCGGCGAGATTGCCAGAGGCGGCGCCTATCAGACAGGCTATGGCGAAGATGCCACAGGCCTCTCTATCTATATGGAACGTGTTTTGCGCGCACTGCCGCAAACTGAAAAATCACCAAAGATATATGTGGCCGCCACAGCGGGACTTGCCACAGCGATGGCGCTTGTGGAACGTGGCCGGCATGTTGTGATGGGAAGCCTAAATGCTGACCCTGACACAGAAGCGCGCACCCAGAATTGCGATTATATTATTTACAAGGCAGATGACATGCCTGCCCCTCTTTCAAAGTAAAGGTTTAAGACATGACAAATGTAGCAGTTATCGGCTCTCAATGGGGTGATGAAGGCAAAGGAAAAATTGTTGATTGGCTCTCAGAGCGCGCTGATTTGGTGGTGCGCTTTCAAGGTGGTCATAATGCAGGCCATACATTGGTAATTGATGGTGTTGAATATAAATTATCACTTCTGCCATCAGGTATTGTGCGTCCTGGCAAAATGTCTGTGATTGGCAATGGCGTTGTGGTTGACCCAGCCGCCTTATTATCAGAGATGGAAACATTGCGCGCACAAGGCGCTGTCATTACGCCTGACACATTCACCGTATCTGAATCAGTGACCCTCATTCTGCCAATCCACCAGATGGTTGACCATGCCAGAGAAGCTATCAGAGGCGCAGATAAAATCGGCACAACAGGCAGAGGCATCGGCCCTGCTTATGAAGATAAGGTGGCACGCCGCGCTGTTCGTCTAGCTGACCTAGCTGATGCAGATGCTTTGATGGTCAAGCTACAGGCGCTTACTGATTTCCATAATATCTTTTTATCAGCCGCTGGTGTTGAACAGGCAGATGCAGGCAAAATGCATGGCCAGCTTATGGCAATGGCTGACGAGCTACTATCCTACTCAGGCCGTAGCTGGCAGGTGCTAGGCCAAGCCAAAGCAGAGAATAAGCGTATCTTATTCGAAGGCGCGCAAGGCATCATGCTTGATATTGATCATGGCACCTATCCGTTTGTGACCTCATCAAACACAGTTGCTGGCCAAGCTGCCACAGGATCAGGCACAGGTCCCACATCTGTTGGTTTTGTTCTTGGCATTACCAAAGCTTACACAACACGTGTTGGCTCAGGCCCATTCCCAACCGAAGATTTCGGTGATGATGGCAATCGTATGGGCGAGCGTGGCCGTGAATTTGGCACTGTTACAGGGCGCAAGCGTCGTTGTGGCTGGTTCGATTCTGTCATGGTGCGCCAAGCTGGCATGACAGCTGGTATCACAGGCATGGCCTTGACCAAGCTTGATGTGCTTGATGGGTTTGAGACACTAAAAATTTGCGTTGGCTATGAGCTTCACGGCCAGAAAATCGACTATTTCCCAGCTGATAGTGCCGCACAGGCCGCTGTCACACCGATTTATGAGGAAATGCCGGGCTGGTCAGAGACCACATATGGCGCGCGCTCTTGGGCAGATTTGCCGCCAGCGGCTGTGAAATATATCCGCCGCCTCGAAGAGCTAACAGGCCTGCCAGTCACATTGCTCTCAACAAGCCCTGAGCGTGATGATACAATTTTGGTACGTGACCCGTTCGGGGATGCCTAAGCCACGCTTGCTAAAATAGCTAATTTTCCAAAGGCAGAAGGTTCATCTCTTCTGCTTTTTTCTTAACGGCCTCTGCCAGCTTTTCAAAGGCGCGCACTTCAATTTGGCGCACACGCTCACGGCTGACATTAAATTCCCCTGCAAGCTCTTCTAATGTCAAAGGCGGCTCGCTTAGGCGGCGTGCGTGAATAATGCGTTGTTCGCGCTCATTCAGCCCTTTCATCGCCTCGACCATCAGTGATTTGCGTGCATCATATTCTTCTGCTTCTGCAAAGCTTGTCTCTTGGTCAACGCTCTCATCTTCCAGCCAATCCTGCCATTCAGTCATCTGGTCTCCATCAGACGAGATAGTTGTGTTCAGCGAGTGATCACGTCCTGCCATACGCTGATCCATTGAAATCACATCTGCCTCACTCACATCTAATGTCTCAGCAATGGTTGTGATTTGTTCTGGTTGCAGATGGCCTGAATCAGCATCCTGAATTTTATTCTTCAGGCGTCGCAAGTTAAAAAACAGCTTCTTTTGGGCAGAGGTTGTACCAATTTTTACCAATGACCAGCTACGCAAAATATATTCTTGAATGGCGGCCTTAATCCACCACATCGCATAGGTGGCAAGACGAAATCCTTTTTCAGGCTCAAACTTTTTCACCGCATGCATCATGCCCACATTGCCTTCTGAAATCAGATCAGCCACAGGCAGGCCATAACCGCGATATCCCATCGCAATTTTAGCAACAAGGCGCAGATGACTTGTGACCAGCTTGTGCGCGGCTTCTACATCGCCGCGCTCTTTCCATGATGTCGCAAGGTCATATTCTTCATCCGCTTCCAACATGGGGAATTGGCGGATTTGCTCAAGATAACGCGATAAATTCCCATCAGGGCTTAACGCAGGGATAAGGGCATTCTTTGACATATCTCTCTTAAAATCTATGTTGTTTGAAACGCTTACATCTTACATATGGGCATGCTAAGGCCGCATTACAAGGGCGCTATTGAATGCCTTTGGCACGGCGCGCAATGCCATCTTCTATCTGGCCTATCAAGGATAGCATATCATCTGGCAAGGGGCTGTCAAAAGACATCTCTTGCTTGGTAATGGGATGCAAAAACCCCAAATGAGCAGCATGAAGGGCTTGGCGTTCAAACCCGCGCAAGCCAGCCAATATATCACGAGACAACGCATCAGGCATCTGCGCAGAGCGTAGCGGATGACCATAGACACCATCACCAATAATGCCATATCCCATCTCTGATAAATGCACGCGTATCTGGTGCGTGCGTCCTGTCTCTAACGTACATTCTACCAATGATGAAAAAGGCGGCAAATCACGCAAAGTGGTATAATGGGTAATCGCTTCTTTACCATTTTCCATCACAGCCATCTTTTTGCGGTCATAACGCGAGCGCCCAATCGGCGCATCAATCGTCCCTTCACGCAAAGCTGGCATACCCCATACCAAAGCATGATAACGGCGCGTTAGCGCATGTTTGGCAAACATTTTTGATAATTTTTGATGGGCTTTTTCACTTTTGGCGGCCATCATCACGCCTGATGTATCCTTATCAAGGCGATGTACAATACCAGGGCGCGCTACACCGCCAATCCCTGACAGGCTATCGCCA
>WTHW01000228.1 GCA_011526395.1 Alphaproteobacteria bacterium | reverse complement strand
AGGCTTACTACTTTATGTAGTTTCAAGATATTTTGAATTCATCCCAATTTCAGGGAAAGGGAATAACGATGAAAATTTTGGTGCCCGTCAAGCGCGTCATTGATTACAACGTGAAAGTCCGCGTAAAAGCTGACCAAACAGGCGTAGAGCTTGCCAACGTAAAGATGGCAATGAACCCATTTGATGAAATCGCTGTAGAGCAAGCTTTGCTATTGAAGGAAGCTGGCCAAGCTGATGAAGTTGTTTTGGTGTCTGTTGGTCCAACACAGTCACAAGAAACAATCCGTACTGGCCTTGCTATGGGTGCTGACAGAGGCATTCACATCGAAGCAGAACATGAAACTGAGCCACTCGCTGTTGCAAAGCTTCTGAAGGAAGTTGTTGCAAAAGAAGAGCCAGGTCTTGTGCTTTGTGGCAAGCAAGCCATTGATGATGACAGCAACCAAACAGGCCAGATGCTATCTGCGCTTCTAGGCTGGTCACAAGCAACATTTGCATCAGGCGTGGAAATCGCTGGTGACAAAGCAAATATCGTACGCGAAGTTGATGGCGGTCTTGAGCATATCACAGTGAATATGCCAACTGTTATTTCTGTTGATCTTCGTTTGAATGAACCACGCTACGCATCACTGCCAAACATCATGAAAGCAAAGAAAAAGCCGATTGATAGCATGTCAGCAGCTGATCTAGGTGTGGATACATCATCACGTCTTTCAGTGTTGAAGGTTGAAGAGCCTGAAGCACGTGCGGCCGGCATTAAAGTAGGCTCTGTCACAGAGCTTGTTGATAAATTGAAAAATGAAGCAAAGGTGATCTAATCATGGCTATTCTTGTACTTTGTGATCATGATGGCGCCACATTCGGTGCTGCCACTTTAAATGCAATTGCTGCTGCTGCCCAAATTGGCGGCGATGTTGATGTGCTTGTTGCAGGTCAAAATGTTGGCGATATTGCGGCTGAAGCTGCAAAAGCTGACGGCGTATCACGCGTCCTAGCGGCTGATTCTGCTGAGCTAGCAAATGGTTTGGCTGAAAATGTGGCTCCTGTGATTTTGAGCATCGCAGATAACTACAGCCACATTCTGGCACCAGCAACAACATACGGCAAAAACATTATGCCACGTGTTGCAGCGCTAAAGGATGTTGCACAAATCTCTGATATTATCTCAGTGGAAGATGCTTCAACATTCAAGCGTCCAATTTATGCAGGTAACGCGATTGCGACTGTGAAAAGTGATGAAGCGCTAAAGCTAATCACTGTCAGAGCCACATCATTTGAAGCTGTTGGTATGGGCGGTTCAGCATCTGTTGAATCACTAGACAGTGCCGGTGATGCAGGTCTGTCATCTTATGTGAAATCTGAGCTATCATCATCTGAGCGTCCTGAATTGACATCAGCTGGTATCGTGGTCTCTGGTGGCCGCGGCATGCAAGATGGTTCAAACTTCGCAATGCTAGAAAACGTAGCTGACAAGCTAGGCGCCGCTGTTGGTGCTTCACGCGCAGCTGTGGATGCTGGTTTTGTGCCAAATGATTATCAGGTTGGTCAAACAGGTAAAGTGGTTGCACCAGATCTGTACATCGCAGTTGGTATTTCTGGCGCGATTCAGCATTTGGCAGGTATGAAGGACTCAAAAGTCATCGTTGCCATTAACAAAGATGATGAAGCACCTATCTTCCAAGTTGCTGACTATGGTCTCGTTGCTGACTTGTTTGATGCTGTTCCTGAGTTAGAGGGCGAGCTTAACTAACTTCGCAACTTATCGAATGAAAAGCCGCGCTAGCATTTGTTAGCGCGGTTTTTTTATGGGGTAAGGATTAAAGATTTAATCTTTGATAAAATCGCCTCATCAGCCCATGAGGCAGGGCCGCTTACCAAATATATGTCTGTCTGGTCAGCTGAAATCAGATAAGTGCTTGGCAATCCGCGCAATTTCAAAGAGCGCGGCCAGTCTGATTTCGGATTATAGGCAGAGATGACACCTGTAATATTCCTCTCATCAAGGAAGTTTTGTGCGTGCTGTGCGCCTTTACGGTCAACTGATATCAAAACCACATCAACATCATCAGATAAAAGATGAGCTGCTTCAGCAAGCTCTGGTAATTCTGTCACACAAGGCGCGCACCATGTCGCCCAAAAATTCACTATCATAGCGCGGTTTTGATCAGCGATGGAAAACCCCTTTCCATCAGAGGTATCTAGCCTATCACTTGGAAATATGACATCGTGAGCTGGTGATAATTTTAGCTCTGCTTGTGCTGTGGCGATTGAGTTTGTAACAAGCAATGCCAGCAACACAGCTTTTGCAAAATGACGAAAGCCTGTTTTTTTCTGGTAAAATGTGAAATTCTGCCTATAAATCATGTCCAGATAAGGAGCCTTTTTTCATGTCAGCTAAAGAACACGGAAAATCTGCGATATGGGGTGGCCGCTTTGCAGGCGGACCCTCACAGCTTATGCAGGATATTAACGCATCTATCTCTTATGATCAAAAACTCTATGCACAAGATATAAGAGGCTCAAAAGCGCATGCCACAATGCTGGCTGCCACTGGCATTTTAACAGCTGAAGATGAAGCGGCCATTCATAGCGGCTTATCACAAATTGAAGCAGAAATAGAAGCTGGCACTTTTACATTTGATGCCACACTTGAAGATATTCACATGAATATCGAAACAAGATTATCTGAATTAATCGGAGATGCAGCCCGCCGCCTTCATACAGCGCGCTCTCGTAATGACCAAGTTGCTACTGATTTACGTCTGTGGTTGCGTGATAGGCTAGATGATATTGATACAGCCTTATCACATCTGCAAAGCGCGCTTATCACACAAGCAGACGCCCATGCAGATACGCTGATGCCTGGCTTTACACATCTGCAGACAGCACAACCTGTTACATTTGGCTTTCACCTCATGGCTTATGTTGAGATGATAGGCAGAGATAGAGGCCGGATGGCAGATTGCCGTGCGCGCGTGAATGAAAGCCCGCTTGGCTCAGCCGCACTTGCTGGTACGTCCTTTCCGATTAACCGTCACCAAACAGCTGATTTGCTCGATTTTTCGCGGCCAATGGAAAATGCGATGGATGCTGTCTCATCTCGCGATTTTGCGATTGAATTTTTGTCTGCCGCCGCTATTTGCGCAACGCATTTATCACGCTTGGCAGAAGAGATCGTGATTTGGTCAACTGACAGATTTGCCTTTATCAGCCTGTCTGATGCTTTCACCACTGGCTCATCAATCATGCCGCAAAAGCGCAACCCAGACGCCGCTGAATTGGTACGCGCCAAACCGGGACGCATTATGGGATCCTTGGTCACATTATTAACTGTCCTAAAAGGTCTGCCACTTGCCTATGGCAAAGATATGCAAGAAGACAAAGAACCTGTGTTTGATGCTGAAGCTAATTTGATGCTGTCTGTTACAGCCATGACAGGCATGATTGAAGATATGAGTGTTAATCATGATGCCATGCGGCAAGCGCTGACAGCCGGCCATCCAACAGCCACTGATCTTGCTGATTTCATGGTAAGAGAACTTTCAATGCCTTTCCGTGATGCACATCATGCCTCAGGCTCTATTGTGGCTTTGGCGGATAAAAAAGGATGCACACTCGAAGAATTATCATTTGATGATATGGTTGCGATTGAGCCACGCCTGAATGACAAAGTGATGGGTTATTTATCAGTCGAAGGCGCTGCGGCAGCACGTACAAGCTTTGGCGGCACCGCACCAGATGAAGTCAGGCGCCAGATTTCTGTGGCACGGAAAAATTATAATCTATAGGCAAAAAGGAGTCCTATGATGACAATTACAAAGTCACTAATTGCCTTACTTCTAGGGACAAGTTTGTTGGTATCTGTGTCAGCTTGCGGCAAACGCGGCGACCCTATTCGCCCATCGGACGTTGAACAAACCTCTTAGACGATAACAAGATAGAAGAGCGCCTATGGCCTTTACTTATGATGAAAATGGACAGCTAACTGCTGATGGGTTCCTTGCAAGCGAACTTGCAACCGAGTTCGGCACGCCGCTTTATGTTTATTCCGCGAAAGGCTTTACAGATTATTTCACAGCCTTTCAAAAGGCTGTGGCACCTGTAAATGGCAAGGTTCATTTCGCGGTAAAGGCGAATTCGAATTTGGCCATATTATCATTGCTTGGCAAATTAGGAGCTGGCGCAGATATTGTCTCTGGCGGTGAGATGATGCGCGCCCTTAGCGCTGGCATTGCTGCCAAAGATATTGTCTTTTCAGGTGTTGGCAAAACAGATGATGAGATTAGGCTGGCCCTTGCAAAAGGCGTTGGGCAAATCAACGCTGAATCAATCGCAGAAATTAAGCGCATTGAGGCGATTGCCTCTGAATGGGCTATCAAGGCGCCTGTTGCGATTCGTGTCAATCCGGATATTGATGCCAAAAGCCATGAGAAAATCTCAACAGGCCAGAAATCAACAAAATTTGGAATCCCAATTGATAATGGTGATGCTGAAGCGATTTATGATTATATTCATCATTCAGATCATCTGATTGCCCGCGGTCTTGCTGTGCATATCGGATCTCAGCTCACTGACTTATCTCCTTTTGAGCATGCCTATCGCAAGCTCATATCGCTTGCAGAGTCATTCCGCCAGAAAGGATATGACGTCCCTATCCTTGATCTTGGTGGTGGTCTTGGCGTTGATTATCATGGCGATAGTGAACCTGATTTTGCCTCTTATGGCGCGCTTGTATCACGCATATTTGACGGGCTTGACTATCAGCTAGGCTTTGAGCCTGGCCGCTCTATCGCCGCAGATAATGGGATGCTGTTATCATCAGTTCTCTATACAAAATCTGCAGAAGATAAAGATTTCGTCATCATAGATGCCGCGATGAATGATCTCATCCGCCCAACCTTATATGATGCCCATCATCGCATTGAGCCTGTGACGCAATCAAATCGTCCAAGACGCATTAGTGATGTTGTCGGGCCTGTTTGCGAGACAGGTGATTATTTGGCCAAAGGCCGTGATTTTGCAGAAATGGAATCAGGTGAGGTTTTAGCTGTCTTTAGTGCAGGCGCCTATGGCTCTGTTATGGCATCTCATTACAATACAAGAGCGCATCCTGCTGAAATCTTGATTCATGATGATAAAGTACATGTGATCAAGCCACGCAAGAGCATCGAGCAATTGCTTGAAGATGAATATAATCCGTTCTCATAAACAGATTATGAAACTGAAAGTTACTGGCTCCCAGATAATGTGGGATCAATGCGAATGGCGAGCGGTGTGACACTGACCTCTGCCTGATTTGTTTTTTCAATATCAATCTGAATGAAAAAATCAGTGACATCGCCGCTATCGATAAATAAATCGGCTGGCAGGATGCGTTGTGTGTGCAATACAACTTCATCAGAATCAGAAATCGTAAGCTGTAAGGGCGCAGCATGAACACGCAGACTTGATTTATTCGCAAGGTTCCCGCTAACGCGCAATGTGTCCCCTGCATAATTGGCCTTCAGATTGCGCACTTCCAGCTTGGTAAGATCAGGGCGAATCGTCAAACCAGCCATATCAAAAGCATTGATTGTGATAGGCACATAAGATGTGATTGTGCCGCGATTAAATCCGATGAGTGTCAAAAGCAATGTGATAGCAACACAAATAAGGATAGGGAAACGCAGAACTGAGATAGATTCACGTATTAGCTGTGGCTCGACAGGGTCTTCATTAATAACTTCTGGCGCCCATACATGTTTACAAACAGAACAGCGCACTTGCTGACCTGGTGTTTTGAGCTGAGCTGACTCAATTCGGAAAATTGTTTCACAATTCTCGCATGTTAAAAGCATCGGACCCCCACCAGATTTCCCGTGTTCGTATCAGAATATCGCAATGACTTACTCTCAAGGAAAGTGCCACATCCTTATCACAGGCTATCTCTTTTTCCTTAACCTAACTATATTTAGCATTTAACATAAAGACTAGAGCTGTTTTTTACATAAAATAATAATTAAGGCGCGCTTTTATAGGCAAATACTATGCATCTTAGCAAACAGGGAAATCACATTATAATCACGCTATCGCTTTGTCTGATTGCGATAGGATTATTTGTGAGCGCTTTACAATTTTTTGTGCTGACTTTGCCAAAACAAACACAAAAACCCCCTATTGTAGATGGAATTGTGGTGGCCACTGGCGGGCAAGCAAGGCTGGAAGAAGGCTTGCAGCTATTAGTAAATAAAACAGCACCCTTATTGCTGTTAACAGGAGTTGGCGAAGGCATCACAAAGCAGATGATCGCACAATCTCTTGTGCTAACTGGTGATCAGGATAAGATTTTATCATGCTGTGTAACGCTAGAGTTTCAAGCGCTAGATACACCCGGCAATGCCATCGCCGCAAAAAATTGGTCACAAACAAATGATATTCAGACCCTTTTGCTAGTCACATCAGATTATCATATGCCGCGCGCTGCATTGGAATTCACCACAGCGATGCCAGACAGACAGATTATAGCTCATCCCATCATTGCCCCAGATTTAAAAGGCAAGTCATGGTATAGCGATTGGCAGATTGCGCGCCTTTATAGCCGTGAATTTCTAAAATATAGCTTTCGGCGTATTCAGCTCATCTTCTAGCTAGTTATCCTGACCAGCTTCGATAATAGACTTGCGAATAGAGCGTGTGCGGGTGAAGAGATCAAATAATTTATCACCTTCATGCCACCGAATCGCCCTCTGCAAATAGCTTAGGTCCTCGTTGAAGCGCTGAAGCATTTCCAAAACAGCTTTATCATTGTTCAAAAACACATCACGCCACATGGTTGGGTCTGATGCGGCGATGCGTGTGAAGTCTCTGAAGCCTGATGCTGAAAACCGAATGACATCTTCTTTGAGGTCTGATTCTAAATCAACAGCAGTGCCTACAATTGTATAGGCAATCAAATGCGGCAGGTGCGAGGTAATCGCCACAATTTTATCGTGATATTCAGCTTCCATTTCCTCTACGAGCGCGCCCATACCAGCAAGGAAATCTGATAGCTGGTCTGTTTTAGCACGCGGCGCATCATCTGGCACAAGAAGCCAATAACGCCCATCAAACAGGCTGGCAAAACCAGCGGCTGGCCCTGAAAATTCTGTACCAGCCAAGGGGTGACCAGCGATGAATGTACAATTTTCAGGAACAGATGGTTTTACATCTCTGATGACAGAGGTTTTTGTTGAACCTGTATCTGTGATGACACAACCTGATTTCAAATGCGGCGCGATATCAGCCATGACAGCCTGCATTGCGCCAACAGGCACAGCTAAGATTACAAGATCTGCGCTGGCAACAGCTGATGCAATATCATCATGTATCACATCACCTATGCGAAGTGACTTTGCTTCTTCTCTCACCTGTGCTGAGCCATCATAGCAATGTATTTGACCACCAAGCTTGTTATGCTTGGCAGAGATAGCAGCAGAGGCGCCAATCAATCCGATGCCAATGATGGCAATATCATTATAGATTTGTGTCACTGGTTTTTTTCCATCAACTCTTGAAAGGCAGATAATACAATTTCCATTTCTTCATCTGTCCCAATCGAAATGCGCAAATAATCATCTAACTTATAAGGTACCATTTCACGCAATAATATCCCTTTATCAGACATAAACTGAACAGCCTGTTTGGCTGAAGGCACATTATGGCCTGAGAAATCAATCAAGAAGAAATTGGCATGAGTCTCATTCACGCTAAGGCCAATCTCAGCCATTCTCTTTGGAAATTCACTTTGCCATTTTTGATTATGGGAAAAGCTCTTATCTTGGAACGCTCTATCTTCGATTGCCGCTATCCCCATGACATTTGCAATTGTGTTGATTGAAAATGGCGGGCGAATAGACGCCAAAACATCACGAATCTTTGACGGGAAATACCCCCAACCCAATCTTTGTGCCGCTAGCCCATGCATTTTGGAAAAGGTGCGGAACATCACAACATTCTCAAACGCCTCAACCATACGCGCGCCATAGGACATACCTTCTGCCACATACTCCGCATACGCCCAATCAAGCACAAGAATAACATGTGATGGCAAGCCAGCATGAAGGCGCCTGACCTCTGCTTCTGATAATAAGGTGCCTGTGGGATTATTTGGATTTGCCAAAAAGATGATTTTGGTCCTCTCAGTCACAGCCGCCAAAATATTATCAACACTTGCTGTTAGGCCCTCATCAGCTGCCACAACGGGCACACCGCCAGCGATGGTTGTTGCTTGCGGGAAGACCAAAAAGCCATATTGGGTATGTATAGCCTCATCCCCATCTTCAAGATAGGCTGTGCAAATCAAACCGATTAACTCATCAGACCCATTCGCAGATAAGATACGCTCTGCTTCAAGGCCATAGCGTTTGGCGATGGCGTTATGTAGCTCAGCTGATTGTGGCACATCATAATGATTTAGCTGGAAAGGCATCTTACGAAGCGCCTCTTCAACTTTTGGCGCCCAGCCAAGTGCGCTTTCATTCGCCGAAAGACGAATCAAATCTTTGTTCGCTGATTTACCCAAGGCAGGGCGGTAAGACACTAAAGATGCCACCGCCTTTTTTGGTGAGGGAGTCACAGTCATTGCACTTATGCCTTTTTCTCGGACAAATATGATAATGGGGTCGCATATTTACCAATGATCTGACCATCAGGCAAATTATCACCATCAGATAAATGCGAAAGCGTGCCATCTGCCATGCGCATGATGACCATATCATCGCCAGATAGACCAGGTAACTCGCGGCATAATATATAACCCTCTGGCAGATTATGCTGCTGAGAGACACCGATAGATGATGCAACAAAAATATCGCGCCCCAATTGATCTTTGATTGTCTCTAGCTCAGCATGAAGGATAATCACGCAATCTGCTTTTTCAGCAGATAATGCGGTAAGAGCTGTTTGGCAATTATCATAAGGCTGACAATGCATATATCCAGCTGAATGCGCTTGCGCCAATGAGGCAGATTCTGGGCTATGGGCGATTGTATAATCATGTTTCTGTTCTGCAATACTAGCAGAGATAATATGACGCCAAAGACCAGCGATAAGGCGCGGGTCTATCGCTTCATGCTTTGCGACTAAATTGCGCAGAAGGCTCATCTCTCTGTCAGGGCGAAACACATTTGAGCCAAGCACTTTTTTTGTGGCGATTTGACGTGATAAATTTTGACGCTTTGCAAGCAATGTCAATATTTCATTATCAACACCATCAATGGCTTCACGCAGTTCTTGCAATGCTAATGACAACTGACTTGCATCAGCAGATGTTTGATTGCCTGACATCAAAGACTCCTATTGCCCTGTAACGCGCCACTATTTTGCGTTTTATATCTGCGCCTAACTTGCCAGATTCTCAATGGTTTTTCCAGCTTTACCGCAGAAGAAATAGCCCTGCCCTTATTGTGATGTCCGCCCAAGGGCTGGTTTCGCCGCTGGCTTTATCGCTGGCGAGAGAACAGGCATCATAGCGCGTGCTGATTTGCCCTTGGTCGCATAGCGTAATTTTGTGGCCCTGATGATGATGACACCGCCAAATAATGCCCAGCTATAGGAGCCAAGCCTGTCGATTGTTTGCGCAAGGCGCAGGGGTAAATTTGTGAAAGAAGGCGGCAAGAATAACGCGCGGCGCACTTCATTTATCTCAAAACCTGTCTTGGTTAGTAATTTTGTGATTTGCCCCTTCGAGAAAGGACGCCCATGACCAAGAGGGGTTTTATCATCACGCACCCAAAGGCTTCGCCGATTTGGCACAATCAAAAATAGCTCACCTGCGCTGGCTAACACACGGTTTGCTTCTGACAGGCATGCTGCGCCATCGAAGCAATATTCAAGCCCATGACACATAATAATCTGATTCATAGACTCGCTAGCAATAGGCCATGCATGAGAGTGAACAGATGATGTTAATATATTCATCGGCGCGCCATAGGCCAACGCGCCCATCTCGCTTGGCACCAAAACAGGAAGGTTTGATTTTGGCATCAACATAAAAGGATACCCAAACCCAAGCCTGTCTATATCGGTGTTTAGTGATAATTTTGATTGCAGATGTCTTCGCAACAAATAGGATACAAGACGACCCGCAGGGCTGTGATAAAACTGATCAAGATTGGCAATTTCACTCATAGCCTCAGGCGCATATGCTTGTGCGTTTTTGTCACCTTCCGAAGATTGCACCATATCTATTAACCTGCTTTGCAAAGATGTTACGAGTTATGCTAGCGTGAAATGCAAATCAATCCAAATTATGTCTTATCCCAAAAAGCAATTGGCTATATAAAATCCTATGATTGAAATCAAAAAATATACCAATAGACGTCTATATAATGTGACAAATTCAGCCTATATCACACTCGCTGATTTAGCTGATATGATAAGATCTGGTCATAAGGTTGCCATCACAGATGCCAAAACAGGCGAAGATTTAACATCATCAACATTGCTTCAGCTGATCTCTGAATCTCATGATAACAGTGCGCCCTTATTAACAACGCACGCGCTTTGGACAATGATCGCATATGATACCAAAGAGATGAAATCTGCCTTATCATCTCATATCAATAAGGCATTAGCTGAATTCGATACAACGCACCAAGAAGCTGGTGAGGGTCAAACAACACAAATATCAAATACTGATCAGTTGCGAGAAGCGATAAGGCACCTTAATGAGGCCTTTGCCAAATGGGATGGATGAGCCTGTTTATCGGGTGATATTCGATAATTGATAGGCCGCTTCTCGGCAATTATCATATATGTCTGGTTTTGCAGTTAGCACTGAGGCTTCTATGACAGTTGGCAATGATAACATCTTATCAAAAAGGGCGCGTGCCAGAGTTTCTTGCAAATCATAATGGCGCTCTGTTGCCAGCTCAATAACACCATCGCGTATCATATCATAATCAAGCCCCTCTAGAATGGCATCACTAGTCGGTTCTGAATCAGGGTCCAAGACAACTTCGATATTCACAATCACGCGCTGTTTATGTGCGCGCTCATGGTCATAAATGCCAATCGAGCAGAGTATTTCGATATCTCTTACAAAAAAACGTCTTGTTGGTTTTACAGTCACATCTCACTCCTATGACTACAAATAGCGCGCAATAATATCTGGATAAATTTGTGCCTTCTTTGCCTCATCTAGGATATCCCTGCCAGCAAGCAAGCCATAGCTAGATAATAAAATAGCCTGAAGCCCACATGATTTTGCCCCTAGAATATCTGTATGAAGGGAATCACCTACCATGCCTACTTTTTCTGGCGCGATTGGCTTATCAGTCAGACGCGCAAGTGCCTCAAGTGCGATATCATAGGCAGCACCAAAGGGCTTGCCTGTCATGATAATCTCGCAGCCTGTTTCATCTGCTGCCTTCATCGCCCAAAATCCTGGCTCTAAACTAAAGCCTTCCACTTGAGGTGCTGATACATCTGGGTTGCCAACGATAAGCTTGCCTCCAGTTGTGGCAAGCGCTGTTTCCAGCTCTTTTTGATCCTCTTCTTGCCATCCAATCGCGCCAAGAAAAATAAAATAATCTGCTTTATCCCACCCATCTTCGCGATAGCCATTTGCGCCATAAACAGGGCCTGCAACATCATCAAATGGTTGCAGATTTTTACCAAGGTAGGAAAAGCGGGCAGATGGGTTAGCGGCTTGTATCTGTTTTATTTTTTGATAACAAGCATCACGGCTAGAGACGATTTGACTGGCATCTATATCAAGACCCCACTCACGATATCCTGCGACGCGGCTTGTGGCTGGTTTGCTGGCGCCATTTGTTAAAATGACAATGGGTATATCCAAATTGCGCGCGGCATCAAATAAGTCTGTAATGCCCTCGATTGGCGCACTGCCAAGCCCTATCACGCCATAGCTATCAAGGATCAAGCCCTCTAGCCCTGATAGATTTTCGCGTAAATGTTCAACAAATTTCATATCTTCAGCGCGGCCTGCTGGCAAAGCTGGACCATGTGCATCATAGAATTGTTGATAAAGTGCAAGGGTACGACTTGCATCCATTGGCTTTGATAGGGAATAAAGATCTGTCATCTATTTGGATTGCCTTATCATCACATGCATCAAACCGATTTAAAATGCATATCGTAATCACAAATATGAATATAACGCCTTAATGGCCGGGCGGCTATAGAGGTGAGAGGGGGGAAGTGCAAAAATGACAAATACAGCCAAAGAAGATTGTTATGATGTCATCATCATAGGCTCTGGCTTATCAGGTGTTACAGCCGCGCGATACCTCACATCCAAAGGCAAAAATTGTCTTATCCTTGATAAAGGCAGGCGCATTGGCGGGCGTTGTAGCACAAAGAGAAAAGACGGCATGACATTTAATCATGGCGCACAATTTTTCACAGCAAAGCATGAAGAGTTTATAGAGGTTGTTGGCACAGCGCTGCAGCATAATGCGATTTCTGAGTGGGATTTTGGTCATCATAACAAAGCCTTTATTGGCGCCCCGACCATGCGTGATTTCATAGCCTATCTCGCCAAAGAGTTAGATGTGCGACAAGAGGTGAAGATTACCTCATTACACAAAGATGGTGATGTGTATCAGTTATGTGATGAGCAAGGTGAGCAGTATTTTGCTCATCATGTGATTGTGACTATGCCTGCGCCGCAAGCTGCTGATTTGCTAAAAGATACGCATCCAGAATTGGCAGACACTGCCAGAACAGCATTTTATGATCCTTGCTGGACTGTGATGCTTGGCCTTTATGAGGCATGTGATGTGATGCCAAAACCGCTTCGTGATGAGGGGGATATTGGCTGGGCCGCTTATGAGCCGGCGCGGATGACAGGCGGTATTTACCAGCCTGCGATCACCATTCAAGCAACGCCAGAGGCAAGCCGAAAGATGCTGGATTGGCAAGCAGATAAGGTGATTGATGCTATGTCACAATCACTGTTTGAGGCAGTTGGGCGCCTGTTGCCAGTTCGCCTTTCGCTTGCCCATCGTTGGCTTTACGCAAGGGTGGCGGTATCAGCTGATAGCAACCTTCCTTTCATAAGTGATGATGGCAAGATTGTGCTGGCAGGCGATTATTTTGGTACAGCACGCCTTGAGACAGCTTATCTGTCTGGTCAGCGTGCGGCGGTTTGCTTGTTAGGATGACATGTCCGATAATTCAGCGGCTGTAATGAATTGCCCGAAAGCCTCGCACCAAATTAACAGGGCAGGATAGGCAGATACATCGACACCCATCGGCACATCAACTGAGAAGTTTTCGAAGGCTTTGATAGGCGCGATTTGTACAGATTGGTCTTTTATGTCAAGAAAATCACGCTCGGTTTGTACAAATTTGGGCGTCATGTAAAGGCGGTAATCTGGACCAGCGGCAATTTTGCCTTCGAGCCAGATTTTTTTATCTGAAACATTGATCTTGCCCTCGCCCCAATGAAGCGCATCTGAATCTTCTAGATCGCGCACAAATGTCCCCTGACGTTCAATGGTCTGCGATAAGCTTGCGAGCTGGGTATCATCAAGACCTTGTTCTGCTGTCAGGATTGGTAAGAAATAGACACCAAGACCAAAGCCAATGATGAGGCCTGCTAGGAATTTGGCGGCGCCAAATAACACCAAATGACGTCTTGCCCATGCCATGCCGGCATTTAAAACTGCTTTCATAATTGCCTCTCTCAGACTATTTGCGCTTGATTTGCTAGACGATACACGCCTTTAATCATTGAAGTCTAATAAGATTTTGTAAAATGAGATATCTGATGAAAGTGACGTCATTTAAAAGCTTTGTTGTTGGCACGCCGCCGCCTGGTCATGGGGGGCGTTATTTTATCTTTGTGAAGCTGACGACAGCCTGTGGTATTGATGGGTATGGCGAGATTTATGCAGGGCATATTGCGCCAGATATCATTTGCCAAATCGCACAAGATAGCTTTGAGCGTCATTTATATAACGAATCAGTTTTCGCGGTTGAGGCCTTTATGCATAAAATGCATGGCGCAGGCTTCTTGCACCGCCCTGATGCAACCATGTTTGGTGTGGCAAGCGGGTTAGAGATGGCCTTGTGGGATATCATTGGCAAGGCAACAGACCAGCCAGTTGCCAATTTATTAGGCGGGCGTATCCATGATGAGCTTCGCGCCTATACCTATCTTTATCCTGATGAGGGTGAGGATGCTGGCCAATTTTATGCTGACCCTATCAGAGCTGGCGAGAAAGCAGCCTTTCAAGCTCGTCAGGGCTTTACAGCTGTTAAATGTGACCCGGCAGGGCAATATTCGATTTATGACCCACGCCAGCCAGATCTAGAATCACTGAGCCGGTCAGCGGCATTTTGCAAGAATATAAGAGAGGCTGTCGGAGATAGCGCTGATATCTTATTTGGCACACATGGCCAATTTTCGCCATCAGGGGCGATTCGCATGGCACAGGCCATAGCCCCTTATGATCCCTTGTGGTTTGAAGAGCCAACACCGCCGCATCTGCCAGAAGAGATGGCGTTGGTATCACAAAATAGCACAGTGCCAGTC
>WTHW01000057.1 GCA_011526395.1 Alphaproteobacteria bacterium | reverse complement strand
GGGATGTAAAATGCGCATAACGTGTCAGGGACAGGCCATAATGACCTTGATTTTCGATATCATACACCGCGCGAGACTGACAGCGCAAAACAGCATCATTCACCATCTGCTCTTCTGGGGTATCTTTTACTTTTTCAAGCAGCTGGTTAAATCTGCTAGGGCTAATTACCTGACCTTTGGCAAAGGGGATATCTAGCGCATCTGCAAGCTCTATTAAGCCTTCGATTTTTTCCATATCAGGACGGTCATGCGTACGATAGACACAATGCTGACCTCGTGCTTCCAATTCTTCAGCCGCACAAATATTGGCCATGATCATAAATTCTTCAATCAGGCGATGTGATGGCTGTTGTGTGCGTACCTGCACCTCACTTGGCTGGCCCGCCTCATTCAAAGATACCCGCTTTTCTGGTACATTCAGATTCAGCGTTCCTCGTTTTTCGCGCGCTTGGAATAAATCATGCCACGCGCCAAACAAATGATGCAAACTACCTGATGGGGCATGAATATCATGTTCTTCCATACGCCCTTCATACACAGCCTGCACATCATCATATATCAGGCGCGCATGCGATTTGATCAAGCTGCGCATGAATTTATGGGATTGTTTATTGCCATTTTGATCAATGATGATTTCAACAGCAAGGGCAGCTCTATCTTCATGCGGGACAAGCGAGCACATACCGTTTGATAATGTTTCTGGCAACATCGGGACAACAGTGCCCGGCAAGTAAACTGAATTCCCTCTTTTTGCCGCTTCTAGATCAAGCGCACTGCCAGCCGCGACATAGGCTGAAACATCCGCGATTGCAACAATGATACGCCAGCCCTGCTCAATCGGCTCTGCAAAGACAGCATCATCAAAATCTTTTGCATCAGCCCCATCAATTGTCACAAGGGGCAGGGGACGCAAATCAACGCGCTTTCCCAATGCTGGCACAGTTGCATTTTCAGTTTGCGCTAACACTTCATCAGAAAACACATGCGGTATATCAAATTCAGCGATGGCGAGATGGATAAAGGCATCTGCCCTATCAGCTGAGCCAAAATTACGAACCATAGCGGCCGCTTTTGCAATTCTGCCTTTGCCATCAAGCATTTCAGCTTCGATCAAATCATCTAATTTTGGCGTCTCATCACCTTTGGCGAGCTGAATGATGCGTCTTGCGCCTTTTTCAGCGACCTCAATCCCAAGCCCGCCACGATAAGAGACAATGCGCCCGAAAAACCTGTCTTTCATCTCTGGCAAGATGCGCAAAACACGTGCTTCAAATTGGTCAGGGCCATATTGTATCATTTTGGCCAAGATACGTGCGCCAATCTTTGGGATGCGGCCACGTTTGCGCTCTGGCATCAAGGATATCTCGCTCCGGGCAATCAGATCAGCTGAGACATCTTGTGATAAAATCTCAATCTCGCCATATCCATCATCATCATAGGATATCACTTTTGCCATCACCACTTCAGGCATATGGCTTGCCAGTCTGATTTGACGCTTATCATCTAGGAAGACAGCCCCATTTGCCACCATATGACCTACCAGTGCCTTTAGCTCTGGCCTATCTTGTGGTTGCAATTGCAAGGCTTTGGCAAGTGCGCGCAATTCCACAGGTGCCGGCGCCTCTGCCAGCACATCTAGTACGGCCTTTTCGGACAATTTAGCCACTATGATTTCGCCTTAGCGGCTTTTTTTGCGGCAGATTTTTTCGCTGATGATTTTTTGGCTGCTTTTTTCTTAGTCGCTGCCTTTTTGGCTGTGCTTTTCTTCTTCGTTGCTGCCTTTTTCTTTGCGGCCTTCTTTGCTGGCGCCGCTGCTTTTTTGGCAAGCCATTCAAGCCCCATCTCCAAAGTCACTGTTTCCATATCAGTGCCTCTTGGGACAGGCGCCCGAAGCTTATTATGCTCAATATAAGGGCCAAAACGGCCACGTTTCATTTCAACACTGCCTCCATCAGGGTGATCGCCAAGTGTGCGACCTGCCTTTTTGGCGGCTTCTGCTAGAATATCAACCGCGCGATTGATACCCACCATCAACACATCTTCATCTTTTGGAAGAGATGCAAATTTACCCTGATATTTCAAATAAGGGCCAAAGCGGCCAATGCTGGCTTCAATCTTATCATTTGTCTCGGGATGCAAGCCAACTTCACGTGGCAGAGACAAGAGGCCAAGGGCAATCTCAAGGTCAACTGACCCCGCAGATCTGTCTTTTGGAATCGCCATGCGCTTTGGCTTTTTCTCTTCAAGCGCGCCTGCTTGCACATAAAACCCATAAGGCCCTTTGCGCAAAAAAACTGGCAAGCCATCAGCTGTTTGCCCTAGCTCTTTTTCATCAAGGCTGGCATCATCATCACCCTCAATGACATTTATCTGGCGTGTGAAGCCGCATTCTGGGTAATTAGAACACCCGATAAAGGCGCCATATTTGCCAAGCTTCAGTCCCAAACGGCCTGTTTGACATTTGCCGCACTCACGCTTTATTTCACCATTTTCATCTGGTTTGAAAAACACAGTCTCAAGATCAGCATCAAGGTGATTTAACACATCTGTAATGCGAAGCTCTTTGGTCTCATCAAGAGCGGCTTTGAAATCCACCCAAAATTCAGCCAATAGCGCCTTATAGGGCATTTGACCTGCTGATATTTCATCTAACTTATTCTCAAGAGAGGCTGTGAAATCATATTCCACATAACGCTCAAAGAAATTTTCCAAAAAGCTAGATGTTAATCTGCCGCGATGTTCTGTGAAAAAGCGGTTTTTATCTTTCAGCACATAGCCTCTTTTTTCAAGAAGCTGGATAATGCTGGCATAGGTGGATGGACGGCCAATGCCGCGCGCTTCTAGCTCTTTGACAAGGCTGGCATCTGTGTAACGTGGTGGTGGCTGTGTGAAATGCTGATCAGGTGTGACCTTTTGAATGGCCATTGCCTCATTTGGCGTCACCGCTGGCAAAATCACATCTTTGGCATCTTTATTATCTTTATCATCACTGTCATCTTTGCTCTCGAAATATAAATTCAAGAACCCGTCAAACACAATCACAGACCCTGTGGCGCGCATCATATGCTTGCCATCTGCACTGCTAAGCTCAATCGCTGTTTGGTCAAGCTGGGCTGAGGCAAATTGGCTTGCCATCGCGCGCTTCCAAATCAGCTCATAGAGGCGGAATTGGTCATTATCCAGATAACGGCGCACAGCATCAGGTGTGCGTCTGAAATCTGTTGGCCTGACAGCCTCATGCGCTTCTTGCGAATTTGCCGCCTTACTTTTATAAAAGCGTGGCTTTTCAGGCAGGTAATCATCACCATATTGCTGAGTGATTTGACCGCGCAGGGCGTGGACAGCCTCCATGCTCATTTGCACGCCATCTGTTCTCATATAGGTAATCAGACCTGTGCTTTCTGCGCCGACTGACAAGCCTTCATACAGCTTTTGGGCAATTTGCATAGTGCGCGTCGCAGAAAAACCTAATTTGCGTGATGCTTCTTGCTGAAGGGTGGAGGTTGTAAAGGGCGGGGCAGGGTGGCGTTGCACTCTTTTTGTCTTGATATCAGACACATGCCAGCTTTGAGATGTGATTTTCGCAACAGCCTCTTGTGCTTGCGCTTCTGATCCTAAAGATAATTTGCGTAACTTCTCACCATCTAAATGTGTTAAAGATGCCTTCAGCAGCTTGCCAGAACTTGTCTCGAACTGGCCTTCAACATCCCAATATTCATCAGATTGAAACCGTTCAATCTCGCTCTCACGCTCAACAACAAGGCGCAAGGCAACGGATTGCACGCGCCCCGCTGAACGCGCGCCTGGCAATTTGCGCCATAATACAGGCGATATGCCAAATCCCACCAGATAATCAAGCGCACGACGCGCCAAATAGGCATCTACCAAATTCGTATCAATTTGGCGTGGTTGATCCATCGCTCTTAAAATCGCTGTCTTTGTAACCTCGTTAAATACCACACGTTCGGTTTCAGTATTTTGAAGCAATTTGGCGTCATTAAATATTTCCTGCAAATGCCAGCTAATGGCCTCACCCTCTCTGTCGGGGTCAGTTGCAAGGATAACTTTATCAGCTGATTTCACAGCCTTCTTTAATTCTGAGATGCGTGGTCCTGCGCCATCTGATAATTGCCATGCCATGGCAAAATCTTCATCAGGGCGCACCGACCCATCCTTTGATGGCAAGTCACGAATATGGCCATAAGATGCCAAAACGTGATAATCATCCCCTAAATATTTATTTATGGTTTTTGCTTTTGCAGGTGATTCGACAATGACCAATTTCATAAATAAGCGCCCAGAATAATATT
>WTHW01000061.1 GCA_011526395.1 Alphaproteobacteria bacterium | reverse complement strand
ATTCAGCACATCATATTTCACATGAAGGGTTCTCTGACGCGATTGCACGGTTCTTGTCATCAGAACAGCGTGCGGTGCGCGCTGAAGCTGAGGAAATCCTGCATTATAGCCCTTATCGCAAGGAAGCTTAAACCTGTTCTGGCTTTTTCGTCTTGCCTGATTTTTTGGATTGCGGCGGGTGCTTTTTACCTGTCACAACAAGGGCATCATCTTTCAAAGATACATGCGCAACGCCGCCATCTGCTAGCTCACCAAATAGCATCATCTCTGCGAGTGGCTTTTTGATATGCTCTTGGACAACACGTGCCAATGGACGCGCGCCATAAGCGGCATCATAACCTTTTTCAGCAAGCCAATCGCGTGCCTGTGGTGAGAGTTCAATTTCAACAGACCTGTCAGCCAGTTGCATTTCAAGCTGCATGATAAATTTATCAACAACCATACGCACCACATCAGATGGCAAAGCGCCAAAGGGAATGATGGCATCAAGACGATTGCGGAATTCAGGTGTGAAAGCACGCTCAATCGCTTCTTGGTCAGCATCCACTTTATTGCCGCGCCCAAAGCCGATGGCTTGTTTCGACATCTCTGCCGCGCCGGCATTGGTTGTCATGATCAAAATCACATTGCGGAAATCAACTGACTTGCCATTTGAGTCTGTTAGCTTGCCATGATCCATTACCTGCAAGAGCAGGTTAAACAGATCAGGGTGGGCTTTTTCAATCTCGTCAAGCAAGAGGATTGCATGTGGGTTCTGGTCAATCGCATCTGTTAAGAGACCACCTTGATCAAAACCAACATAACCCGGAGGCGCACCAATCAGACGAGAGACTGTGTGGCGTTCCATATATTCAGACATATCAAAGCGCACCAATTTAACGCCCAATGTCTCTGATAGCTGTTTTGCCACTTCGGTTTTACCAACGCCTGTGGGGCCTGAGAATAGGTAGTTGCCAATTGGCTTTTCAGGCTCACGCAGGCCAGCTCTTGAGAGCTTAATCGCAGATGCCAGCGCTGTGATGGCCTTATCCTGTCCAAACACCATGCGCTTGAGATCTGTCTCAAGCGTTGCCAATGCTTGCTTATCATCGCGGCTAACATGCTTTGATGGGATGCGTGCCATTGTGGCGATGGTAGCCTCAACCTCTTTTTGACCGATGGTTTGCTTGCGGCGTGACGGGCTGAGCAAATTCTGGGCAGCGGCCGCCTCGTCAATCACGTCAATCGCCTTGTCAGGCAATTTGCGATCATTGATATAGCGGGCAGATAATTCAACAGCTGTCTTAATCGCGGCTGATGAGAATTTCACCCCATGATGACCTTCATAACGTGATTTCAGCCCCATCAGGATTTTAATCGTATCTGGCACAGTCGGCTCGTTCACATCAATTTTCTGGAAGCGTCTGACAAGTGCACGGTCTTTTTCAAAATAACCGCGATATTCTTTGTACGTTGTCGAGCCGATACAGCGCAATGTACCATCTTGCAAAGCTGGCTTTAGCAAGTTTGAAGCATCCATCGCACCGCCCGAAGTTGAGCCAGCGCCGATGATGGTGTGAATCTCGTCAATGAATAGAATAGCTTGGTCATTATCAGCGACCTGTTTCATCACAGCTTTTAAGCGTTCTTCGAAATCACCACGATAACGTGTGCCAGCCAGAAGCTGTCCCATATCAAGTGCGTAAATCACAGCCTGTTTTAACACATCTGGCACATTGCCTTCATAGATGCGGCGGGCTAGCCCTTCTGCGATTGCGGTTTTACCAACGCCCGGATCACCCACATATAACGGGTTATTCTTGGAGCGGCGGCAAAGAATTTGGATGGTCCTGTCAACTTCAGCATCACGGCCGATAAGCGGGTCGATTTTATCTGCGGCAGCTTTGTCATTCAAATTCACAGCATATTGGGTAAGGGCATTTGCCTCTGCTTCGTGATCAGCGCCGTCTTTCGCCTCACCATCAGTGCCGCGCGGTGCCTCGCCTGTGCCGTGACTGATATAGCTGACAGCATCAAGGCGTGACATATTTAGCTCTTTTAAGAACCAAACAGCGTGGCTGTCACGTTCAGAGAAAAGCGCCACAAGCACATTTGCGCCTGTTGCCACATCACGGTTTGATGATTGTGTATGGATGATGGCACGCTGAATCACACGCTGGAAGCCAGCCGTTGGTTGCACTTCGCCATTGGGATCATTTGTGACTATATTATCAAGCTCATCTTGGATATGAACGACGAGCATGGCCTTTAGCTCTTCGATATCAACCTGACAGGCGCGCAAGACATCAAGCGCGTCTGGGTCTTCTGTCATGGCCAATAACAAATGTTCAAGCGTCGCAAATTCATGCGCATTTTCAGCCGCAAGATGCATCGCTTTGGTAATGGTCTGTTCTAAATCTTTCGATAGCATGACTATTCTTTCTCGAGCTGTAGTTGCAAAGGATGCTCGTTCTGGCGCGCAAAATTCATCACTTGCGCTGCTTTGGTCTCTGCAATCTCGTAGGTGAAAACTCCACATACACCGACCCCGCGTTGATGCACATGAAGCATAATACGCTGGGCAGATTCATGATTATGGCCGAAATAACGCTGTAAGACCATCACCACAAATTCCATTGGGGTGTAATCATCATTCAGCATTAATACACGGTACAGTGACGGCTTTTTGGTTTTTGTACGCTCTTCTAGCGCGATATTGCCGTCTGTATCAAAATTATCTGGTTTCTTGTCAGCCATGCGATAAATCACAATATCCGTTTCGGTTTCACTCTTATAGATATTGGCACTTTCACAGCAGATGAAAAGAGGCAGAGCCGCTTTTTTGGCAAGTTTTTCACGAATTCCCACAAATAAACATGCCAAAAAGTCATTTTGTCGCAATGGGTGATAGACAAGCACACAATATTTAGTATGATTCTGACAAGCTATCGCAACAGATAGTGTAAATGAGCATTATGACAGGCAATGATTCTAGTGACAAATCAGATGTGGCGCACATTTTTCACAACGATGCTGATACTCATCACAGCTGTTATCATTACCAATCCCCCTAAAATCGCTGAAGCCTCATCACGCTATGCGGCGATTGTTATCGAAGAGCGCACAGGGCGTGTGTTATTCTCGCGCAATGCTGATAAAAAGCTCTACCCTGCCTCTTTGACCAAAATCATGACTTTGTACATGCTGTTTGAAGAGATTGAAGCAGGGCGGCTGACTATGAATTCACGCTTGTCGGTTAGTAAGGTTGCCGCAAGCCGTTCGCCCTCAAAATTATATTTAGCGCCGGGATCATCTATATCAGTTGAAAATGCCATCCTTGCGCTTGTCACAAAATCAGCCAATGATGTGGCGACTGTGGTGGGAGAAGCTATCTCTGGCACAGAGCGGGCCTTTGCTGGCAAAATGACACGCAAAGCACGCTCGCTTGGCATGGTGAATACGACCTTTAAAAATGCCTCTGGCCTGCCAAATCGCAAACAACATTCAACAGCACGTGATATGGCGCGCCTTGGGGTCGCTATCAGGCGTGATTTCCCGCAATATTACCATTATTTCTCGCGCACCAGCTTCTCTTATGCAGGACGCAATTATCGCAATCATAACAAGCTGTTGCGTCAATTTGATGGCACAGATGGGATTAAGACAGGCTATACTGGTGCGTCTGGATTTAATTTGGTCGCGGCGACAGAGCGCAACGGGGTGCGGCTAATTGGTGTTGTGTTTGGCGGGCGCTCTGGTCAAAGCCGTGATGCGCATATGATGAAAATCCTAGCCAATCAATTCCAGCGCGTAAAACCATTTGCTGTGCGCCAGATTGCAGCCCCTGCCGCACCGCCGCGCAGACCAGAAGCCCCATCGCGCCCGACAACAAAACAATCTCCAAAAGAATTGGCAAGCTTGTTTGCGCCTGAAGAGGAGTTGGTTACAAACCCGCAAAGCTGGGCCATTCAGGTTGGCAGTTTTGCAAGACGGGTCAATGCCCATAAAGCCGCACTAGATGCAAGGCGCAATGCACAAGAGGTATTAGGGCTGGTGCCAGCTGAATTATCAGTGGTGGTGCGCGGCGAGATGCCATTATGGCGCGTGCGCTTTGGCTCGCTGAAAGAGACAGAAGCGCGTGCGGCATGTGCGGCGCTGTTCTCGTCTGGTAAAGCCTGTATTGCGCTTCCGACTGGCTAGCTAGTCTTGCTCTTGTAAGCTGTAGAACTCATCATCAATATCAGGGCGCGCCTCCCAATTCTGGCAGACTTCTGGCAAGCTTTTGCGATAGATATGGCCCTTTATCTCGAGCCCATCATAATTATCAAACATACCAGGTGCGATTGATATC
>WTHW01000032.1 GCA_011526395.1 Alphaproteobacteria bacterium | reverse complement strand
CCATAGCACTACATTTTTTATTTAGACTAGGTAAATAATAATGATTGCCAACTATGTCTGTTGGTTTCCATGTTCTTTCATATCCATAGTGTTCCCATATTGGTTGTATTATTTTTTTACATAAAGTGTTAATGGTTTTACCACATCTGTGTCCTTGATCTAATTGTTCTGCATCTCTTGATAATCTATGATAATAATCTGCATCTGACCCTGCAAACTCAAATATAGTTTGATCTGCATCACCAACAAAATAATATTCTTTAGCTTTAATTGCCATCTTATCTAAAGCTTTTCTTTGTGGTACGTTACTATCTTGCGCTTCATCTACTAAGATATGATGAATACCAAAATCAAGCTTCCAGCGAACCCACGCCATCGCATCAGATGACGATAACAAACTGTGCGCTTTGATAATCAAATCATCATAATCCAAGACAGCCTGTTGCAATTTACTGCGTGCATATGCGGTTGCGACGTACCTTCCAACAACATATAACGCGCGGCTCAGTCTTTCGCTCTCAAAAGCTGACATTGCCTTTTTATAATCTATCAAGCATACCGCAATGCGATGAAACATATCTTCTATAGCAGGATTCGCGGCAGCTATTTTTTTTGTAACAAATCGTTTGCTTGGCTGACCTTCCTTGGTCAGAAATGAGCTACATAGGTCATCTAATCGCTCAGCTTTTTGGTCGCTTGTGCAAGAATGCCATGATACAAAATCTGCCATCTTATCAGGACATGCATCTTGCAATTCACGGTACGTTAAGCCGCTTAATCTTTCTGCAAATGATAATTTGATTTTATGAATGTCTGTACAATGAGGATTCATCTCTGACATTGCAGCTTCAAATTGTGGCAAGAAACCCAATGGCATAGAAATGGCTTTATCTGAAAGTTTGCGAAGTAAAACAAATGACTTCACATGCTTTAGCAATGTCTCATGGTCGCTCACACCAACGAGGAAGGTAAGCGCCTCTTTCAACTCTTTATCTGGCGCAGAAAAGCATGCCATGAAGGCAGCACGAAGCAGTGTTTCTTTTTGTGCATCACTTATCAGTTGGAAATGAGGCGGCAAATTTGCCTCAACTGGAAACCGCGTGAGTAAGGATTGACTAAAAGAATGTGTTGTCTCAACACGAGGACCAGAATCATTATCAATCACTTGTGCAAATAGGCGGCGCGCCACATTAATGGTATTTTGCGCAGGCAAATGCCCTGTTATATTTTTAATGTCTTTTGTTAACTCCTCACGCGGAATAACAGCCCATTGCGCTAATTTGACCTGCAATCTTTCTTTGATTTCCGCGGCAGCGGCGTTCGTAAAGGTGACGCATAAAATCGTATCAGGCACTTCACCATGCAACAGCAAGCGCAATACTCTTTCTATTAAAACTTTCGTTTTACCAGTGCCCGCATTTGCTGACACAAAGACAGACCTATCTGGCGAGGCGGCAAGTCGTTGAAGATCACTCGTCATTTGTCACCTCCAATACACGCCATTCTTTAATGCGTGCTAGATGGCGATAATCTGAGTAAGCTTGCCTGCCTCGTGGATCAGGTTCTGAATAATAGGGCATATTTTCATCTTCAAACCGCGCAATCAAATGCGTTATGACAGAAAATAAATCATGTGGGGCATAATCTTTAGGTGTGACATTTTTTATCTCACCGCTAGCTTGGCCTCGCCCAGATAATTTCCAATATTCCAAAGATGACACATCCAATGAGTCGCCAATCATTGGATATCCCCCTTCAAGTAGTAAGGCAGTTTCAACCAACATTTGCGTTGCACGCCCCTTCGTTAGGGCTGTTTTGCTTGGCACAACGCCTGTCTTATAATCAATCACGGATGCTGTATTATCATCATGCAAAACAATTCTGTCAGCCTTTGCAACGATTGTGAATTCACGTTTCCCAACATGCAAAGTGATTTCGCCCTTCTGTTCTGAAAAGCTAATATCATTCACTTGCCTTAGCGTGTTATCAGCTTGGAGGAACCATTTTGCCACCGCCATGAATTGTGGCCACCAAAAATGGATGACTTCGTAATGTATAAGCCATTCATCAAATAATGGTTTAGCAATATCAAGCAACTCATCTAGCTGTGCTAAACCTACCTCGCCGCGCGGATATTTTTGCGTGAATAAATGGAGCGCTTTATGGAATATGGTTCCTTTTAAAGCGGCATTTGGCCTCTCACCGATTGGTGACAGCGCCCTTAATCCCAATATTTTCTTTGCGTAAATCGCATAGGGGTCACTGATCAAATTATCAAATTCTGTCGCAGTAAATTTAGTTGGACGCAATGCGATAGGCGGGCATGGTTTGGGCGGTGAAATTGGTGTGTGACTAATTTGTTTGCGCCAATGCAATATATCTTGGATATCATCTGGAATTTTTGGCGCAACCAAATCAGATATTTTGAAAGCTGTCATGACAGCATCCAAACGTGTTAGCCACCTGCTTGGCAGAGCGACTGTATCATTTTGCCTGCGTGATCTTGTGATTACGACATCGGGCATTGTGGCGGCCATCAGGAAATCATGAGCAGAGAGAGCGATGCGCCATTGTCTATGTGGCAATCCTATCGCTTTTGCCATCGCCTGATTCATCCACAAATCTTGCCCTGCTTTCGGTGGCCAAACACCTTCATTTAATCCTGATAAAATAATTAAATCGGCTGAGACCATTCGGGATTCAACCGCCCCCAAAATTGATAGGCGTGATTGTTTCCGGAATGGTCGTCTAACTTCAGTGGTTCGCAGAAATTCCTCTAATATATCGCGAAATGCCTGTGGAGTCATTAAGTAGTCACCACCATATTGCGCCATCTGCTGTAGCAAATTTGCAGCAGCCTCTCCGTCCGCGCCTGACCACAGCTTTGTGACAATATCTGATAGCTCTTCTGATTCAGATGAGGCAAAATTTTCGGCGACCTCTCCTAATATGCTAGCGAACTTTGATAGAGATATGTCTTGGTCTTCTGCAAGGGATAGCAACGGCTCAAGTGGCGCCATAATATGATTTAGCATAAAATCATGAACTGCTTTATCATCTTTGATGGCATCACACAGCCCCTGAAGATTATCAAAGGGTAATGTCCCTCGCATATATGTTTTATTGACTCTATCCACAAAGCTTCGATAGGTAACACGATTGGTTTGGCCGCATGAGAACGGATGCGCACTTAGGGCAATGAGGTCTACAAATATATCCTTGCTATATAAAAGGTTCGCTAGTAATTGAAGAAACCCTCCAACTGCAGATTGGAGGAGCGGCGCACCAGCTGAATCATCGATGTCTATGTCATAGCGTCGCAATTCTGACTGCACCATTCGAGCCAGTTGCCTGTCGGCAGTCACAAGAATTGCAGTCTTATTTGGCACCTCTAGCGCCTCACGCATCAATAAGGCAATGACCTCTGCCTCTTGATTATCATCTTGTAATTCCATGCGTCGGAAGCCAGCAAGGTTCTCAGCTTTTTGAAGCGCCTTTGGCATAGATTTATTATCACGCCATTTATCTGTCTGACTTGCAGGGCGCATGACTTCTAACAGCAACTGTTGGCGCGCGGCTAGCTGAGGAGAATAGTCATCTGATACTGGCCATATTGAGACCTCGCCCGGTGAGATATCCAATCTTTGACAGGTGATTGATAAAGGGTGAAGTGGATGTACTTTATCACTTGCTATTGCCTGCCAATCATCATCAGAAATATCCGGCACTAATCCTGGGAAGACAACTTTTCCCTTAGGCAGGGTTGAAATGATTTTCATCATCTTTTGAGTCGCTGGCAAAGTGCCGGTAGAGCCAGCAAGAATAATAGGTGTTTGAGGCGGCCTCTCCTGCCAAATTTGGCCTTGCCTCTCCATCAAGGCTATACGACGTGCTACAGGGTCCATTACCCCTTCAGCTTCAAGAATTTGTGGCCAATAGCGCCATAAGATAGATAAAAACTGTGCGATATCTTGCCAATGTGCCGCTAATTCTTTTGGCCAAAGATCTTGCATATTTTGAATATCAAATTCAGCATTTTGCACTTGATCCAGCAATTGCAATAAAGCACGCGCCAAGGCAAAGGATTGCGCTTGCGTTGGTCGTTGGTTGTTGATGGGAAATAATTGCACCTGTCGAGCAATAAGGCACAAACGACGCATTTCGGGTATAGCAGGCGCAAGAGACCCATCATCTGATGATAAAAATGCATGAGCCAAGTCGGTATCGTAATCTTCCTCGTCACCGATAGCACGTATTTTCGGCAATAATAGTGCTTGGCCTTCACTTTGCTGCAAAAAGGCAGCGGACAAAGCACGAGCGGCTCTTCGCGTTGGCA
>WTHW01000240.1 GCA_011526395.1 Alphaproteobacteria bacterium | reverse complement strand
CATCAATATCAGGGCGCGCCTCCCAATTCTGGCAGACATCTGGCAGACTTGCGCGATAGATATGCCCCTTTATCTCGAGCCCATCATAATTATCAAACATACCAGGTGCGATTGATATCAAATCAGAGCCATCAAGGCGGAAAAACATATTTGCATGGCATGTTTTACAACAACCTCTTGCGGCGTTTTCAGATGATTTATACCAATCAATATTCTCTTCGCCTGAGGTAAATTCCAGCTGGTCTAGCCCTAATTTTGCAGCTGCCCATGAGGTGCCAGATGTGCGCAAACAATCAGAGCAATGACATGCCACAAACGGATATAATGGCCCTGTCATTTTGATTTTGACAGCACCGCAATGACAGCCGCCTGTATATGATTTGCCAATTGTGTTTTCTAGAATGTCCATTTGATACCCCCCCATAATCTCTTTCATATCCCTATCAAATAAAGAGCGCTGTTGGCTAATGAAAATTGCGGCCTTTATGTGGTTTAAAAGATGTGCCACCAATGGTGTGTAGCTGGGCTAGATAGTGATCACAGCTATGAAGGCTTTCAGCAATGAAATGTAGGATGCGCCCTTCTTTTTGGACGCGCCCCACCACGCCTAGCAGATGAGATTTCAGCAACGCCTTGCGATAGGCCTCAACAAGATGAGGCCAGACAATGACATTCAAGGAGGTGTCCCCATCTTCGAGTGTGACAAACATGGTCCCTTTGGCAGTACCTGGTTTCTGGCGCATAATCACAAGCCCTGCAAGGCGCAAGCGGCGCCCATGACGCGCATTATGGGCATGGCGGCTTGTTTGCCATTTATCTTGTGCAAGATAGGGCGCAAGAAGGCTGACAGGATGGGCGCGTAAAGACAGGCCTGTTATGCCATAATCCATCACTAGCTTTTCACTCAAAGAGGCCTCTGGCAAAATGATGTCTTGTTGCTCGCCTGATAGCTTGTCATGTGTTGTTTGCACAGCATCAAATAAGGGCAATTTATGAAATTGTTCGCGCGCTATTTTTTTAATCTGCCAAAATGCCTCTCTGGCAGAGAGGCCGAAGCTTGCAAAGGCATCTGCTTTGGCAAGCAATTCTAGCGTGCCGAGGCTGATGTCAGATTTGCGGATGATATCTTCAAGGCTGTAATAGCCTTTACGACGAGCGGCAACAAGGCGGGTGGCATCTGATTGGCTGAGGCCTTTGATCTGGCGCAAACCAAGACGCAAAGCATAATGATTGGCGGTATCATCTGAAGGTTCTGTATCTGATGGCTCTAGCGTGCAATCCCAATCAGAAAAGCTGATATCAACAGGACGCACTTCGACATGACTGCGCCTTGCTTCTGAGACAAGTTGGGCAGGTGCATAAAAGCCCATAGGCTGGGCATTTAGCATCGCGCAAATAAAGACATCTGGATAATGGCATTTCAACCATGCTGAAATATAGACAAGCAAGGCAAAGCTGGCCGCATGAGATTCAGGAAAGCCATAAGTGCCAAACCCTTCGATTTGTTTAAAACAGCGTGTGGCAAAATCAGCATCATAACCACGTGCCACCATACCGCGCACCATGCGATCGTGAAATTCATGAATCAGACCTGATTTTTTAAAGGTCGCCATCGCACGGCGCAACTGATCTGCCTCTGCGCCTGAAAAGCCAGCCCCCACAATCGCGATTTTCATCGCTTGCTCTTGGAATAAGGGGACACCAAGCGTGCGTTCCAAAACTTGGCGTAATTCATGAGAGGGGTATGTCACTTTTTCAAGCCCTGCGCGCCGGCGCAAATAAGGATGCACCATATCACCTTGAATAGGGCCTGGCCTGACAATCGCAACTTGGACAACAAGATCATGAAAACAACGCGGTTGCAGGCGTGGCAACATCGCCATCTGGGCGCGTGATTCCACCTGAAAGACACCCACAGATTCACCGCGGCATAACATATTATAGGTTTCCACATCTTCGGGCGGTACAGAGGCAAGGCTTAAAGGCCTGTCATAATAACGTGCCATCAGATCAAATGCGCGCCTGATGCAAGAGAGCATGCCCAGTGCCAGCACATCCACTTTCAGAAGGCCGAGCGCTTCGAGATCATCTTTATCCCATTCAATGATGGACCGTTCTGCCATCGCGGCAGGGCGAATGATGCATAAGGAATCTAGCCTGTCTCTGGCAATCACAAACCCGCCGACATGTTGCGAGAGATGACGCGGAAAGCCTTTCATCTGGCGTGCCAATTTTACCACAAGGCGCGTTTTGGGATCTTGCGCATCTAGCCCTGCTTCTTGGATAAGTTTTTCATCAAAATCAGGATTGCCGCGCCCCCATATTTCAGATGAAAGAGCGCTTTGGGCATCACGGCTGAGGCCAAAGACTTTAGCAACTTCGCGCAAGGCACTGCGGCCGCGATAGGTGATAACAGCCGCTGCCAAACCAGCGCGGTGACGGCCATATTTATGATAAATATATTGGATAACCTCTTCACGTCTTTCATGTTCAAAATCAACATCAATATCAGGTGGCTCGTTCCGCGATTCACTGATAAAGCGTTCGAACAAAGGCTCTGATCGCGCCGGGTCGACAGAGGTAATGCCAAGACAGTAACAAATGGCTGAATTGGCGGCAGACCCCCTGCCCTGACATAAGATATTGCGGCTTCTGGCAAAGCGCACCACATCAAAGACAGTGAGGAAAAAGGGCGCATATTGTAATTTGCGCACAAGCATTAATTCTTTGCGCAAATAGCCTTGCACAATATCTGGCACACCATCTGGATAGCGTTCATCAGCCCCGCGCCATGTCTGATAATCAAGCTCGTCAATCGCAGAGCGGCCTTTGGATAGGATCTCGTCTGGATATTCATAGGATAATTCAGATAAGGAAAAATCACATAAACTGCCGATGGTTTTGGTCGCTTCTAGGGCTGGCTCATAGCCTTTCCAAAGGCGTGCTGTCTCTTGGGGGGTGCGCAAGACTTGTTCTGCGTTACGGGCAAGCAAGTGACCTGCTTTATCCAATGTTGTTTTGTGACGCAAACAACATAACACATCAGCCAAAGGGCGCCTGTCTGATTGGTGGTATAAGGCTTGTGATAAGGCAACAAAAGGTTTGTTAATGGCATCTGCGAGCGCTGACATTTTGGCAAGACGTGCCTCGTCACGCCCATCACGAAGCAAATAGCCGCCCGCAAATAAAGGCGCTGAGATAATGGCCGCTAGCTTTTGATAATGCGCCTTTGTTTCTTTATGCGGCATGGCAGGTGGTTTAAGGATAACAACAACATCATCTGTAAGGCGTGCCAAATCACCAAAATGCGCTCTTATGGCGGTGCTTGCACTCTCACCTTTGGCGCGCTCGTAACTCATATTCAAATGGCTTAGAAGCTGGCAGATAACGCCGTACCCTTTGCGGTTGCGGGCATAGAGTAAAATCTCTGGCAAATGGTCATCTGAAGGGGAAGGCGTGCCTTGTGTGAGTGGCAGACAGACACCCACAAGCAATGAGATATCAGCTGATTGTGCCGCCACATGAGCGCGCACCATACCAGCCATCGTGCCATAATCAGATACAGCTATCCCCTGCCAGCCCATGGCGGCGGCTGTTTCTATCATTTCTTGAGGGTGAGAGGCGCCGCGCAGAAAGCTGAAATTCGTCACAGCACCAAGAGCAAAATAAGACATGGATATTATGCAAATAGCCCATGCAAATACCACTGACATGCCTCGCCGCGTTCTGGCAGGCCTGAGCGATAGACCCATAAGCGATTGCCAGCTTCTGTTTCAAGGCGGTAATAATCACGGCTGGTAGCATCATCTTGTGTTTGTGCCTGCCACCATCTGGGCCCGATACGTTCAGGGCCTGTGGCACGCCTGATACGCCAATTTTGTTTGCGCCATCTTATCTGGCTTGGCGGATGATCAGGCAAAAGCGCGATCGCCTGTACAGCCTCTGGCGGTGATAAAAGGCGCATGGGACGCGGTGATGCCCCCATTATATCATCATCTAGGAAATCATCTGGCACATCATCATGCATCGCTGAGGTAAATAGGCTAGATGCAGGTTGTGATGGCATTTGCGCGATATCTGATTGTGCGGATATGAAGGTCTCTGAGGCTTCGGGGATCCAATTTTCAATGACGGTTAGGCGCTGGACACGGTTTGTGCCAAGACGTGCGGTTAGATGATCAACAAGCTGGCTTAATTTATCATCATCTTCGGTAATGTGCCCCTTATCATCAAATATCATAGCCTGTGGCATTTGAGCATTTAATGCGCCTGCTTTGACCCAGCTATACTCAATGCCAAAACCAGCATCTATCGTTGTGGCGGCATCTTGAAAGAGCCTGTGAA
>WTHW01000251.1 GCA_011526395.1 Alphaproteobacteria bacterium | reverse complement strand
GCCTTTAATCCGCGCGAGAATAAAGCGCTGAAGAAAGCTATCATTGCAGGTCGCCGTGATATGGTGCCAGAGAATTACATCCAGCGTGTGATTCAATTTGCCAAGCAAGGCTTTACGGAAATTGATTTCAAAACATATGACACAGACTGGGATTCAGAAGCGTACCTGACAGTGGCAGGCCAGAATTCAAATAACTCTGTGCGTGTGACAAATGATTTCTTGAACGCTGTTGAAGCTGGCAAGGATTGGGATTTGATCCAGCGTATTGATGGCAAGGTCGCAAAGCGCGTCAATGCCTCTGAGCTATGGGACAAGATTGCCCATGCCGCCTGGGCATGTGCTGACCCTGGCTTGCAATATGATACGACAATCAATGAATGGCATACATGTCCGGCAGGTGGTCGTATTAACGCATCAAACCCATGTTCAGAATATATGTTCTTGGATGATACAGCCTGTAACTTGGCGTCACTTAATCTGATGCAGTTCCGTCATGAAGATGGCTCATTTGATATTGAGCGTTTTGAATATGCGGTGCGCTTATGGACATTGGCTTTGGAAATCTCTGTGATGATGGCACAATTCCCATCACGCGAGATTGCACAAGGCTCTTATGATTACCGCACATTGGGCCTTGGCTTTGCCAATATTGGCGGCTTGCTGATGGCATCTGGTTATTCATATGATTCAGAAGAAGGCCGCGCCTTATGCGGTGCTATCACAGCTGTGATGACAGGCCGCTCTTATGCAACCTCTGCTGAGATCGCCTCTGAGATTGGTGCCTTCCCTCGCTATGAGGAAAATGCTGATAACATGCTTCGTGTGATGCGCAACCATCGCAGAGCGGCACATTCTGAGACAAAAGGCTATGAAGGTCTGTCTGTTCTGCCAGTGCCGCTAGATGCTGATAACTGCCCTGAGGCAGGTATCGTCACAGCCGCACGCGCCGCATGGGATGATGCCCTATCAATGGGTGAGGCTCATGGCTATCGTAACGCACAATCAACTGTGATTGCGCCAACAGGCACAATCGGCCTTGTGATGGATTGTGATACAACTGGTATCGAGCCTGATTTCGCGATTGTGAAATTTAAGAAGCTTGCTGGTGGTGGTTATTTCAAAATCATCAACCGCGTGGTGCCAGAGGCGCTCACACGTCTTGGCTACACTGCTGAGCAACAAGATGACATTACACGCTATGCAGTTGGTAATGGTAATCTTGAGAGCTGTCAGGCTGTCTCATTGAACGCGCTTCGTGATAAGGGCTTTGGTGATGAGCAACTGCAAAAGCTAGCTGGTGCCTTAGAAAATGCATTTGATGTCAAATTCGCCTTTAACCATTTCACATTAGGCACAGATTTCTGTCGTGATGTACTTGGCTTTAGCGATGAGCAGTTGAATGACTTCAACTTCAACATGCTAGAAGCTCTTGGCTTTAGCAAAGATGAAATTGAAGCGGCAAACATCCATGTATGTGGTGCAATGACACTTGAAGGTGCACCGCATCTAAAAGAAGAGCATCTACCAATCTTTGATTGTGCGAATGTGTGTGGTCGTATTGGTAAGCGTTTCTTGTCAGTTGAAAGCCATATCACCATGATGGCGGCATCTCAGCCATTCATCTCTGGTGCGATTTCAAAGACAATCAACATGCCAAATAATGCTGAAGTGCATGAATGTGGCGAGGCTTACATGTTGTCATGGCGCCTTGGCCTGAAAGCAAATGCGCTGTATCGTGACGGCTCAAAGCTAAGCCAGCCATTATCATCAGCCTTAGTTGAAGATGATGAGGATACAGATGCTGAAGAATTGGCAGCCGTGCCACAATCAGCGGCAGTACCGCAAGTGGTTGAGAAGATTGTTGAGCGTGTGATTGCACAAACAGAGCGCAACAAGCTGCCACAACGCCGCAAGGGCTATACACAAAAAGCAACTGTGGGTGGTCACAAGGTGTATCTGCGTACAGGTGAATATGAAGATGGTAGCCTAGGTGAGATTTTCATCGATATGCATAAAGAAGGCGCGGCCTTCCGCTCATTGATGAATAACTTTGCTATCGCTGTTTCAATTGGCTTGCAATATGGTGTGCCGCTCGAAGAATATGTAGAGGCCTTTACCTTTACACGCTTTGAGCCACAAGGCATCGTCACAGGCAATGATGCGATTAAGATGGCAACATCCATCCTTGATTACACATTCCGTGAATTAGCTGTCTCGTATCTAGACCGTCATGATTTGGGTCATGTATCCAAAGAAGATCTAGAAGCAAGTGCAACAGGTGCTGGTGAAGCGCAATCAGAATTGCTGAATAAGGTGACAAGCCGCGGCTTTATCCGCAAGCAAGGTTTGGTTGTCTATTCAAACAGCAATGCCGCACCAGCGACAGCAACAGCCAGCGCACAAGTTGTTGAAACAACATCGCTAGCACCGTCTGTGACAAGTGAAGCCGCTGTACAGACAGCCGCCACAGTTGCGACAGCTACGATTGATAAATCAACACAAGTCCAGCAAGCCAAGATGCAAGGCTATGAGGGGGAATCATGCCCTGAATGCCAGAATTTCACGCTTGTTCGTAATGGCACTTGCTTGAAATGTAACACATGCGGGTCAACAACTGGCTGTAGCTAAGCTGGCATATAACCCCATAAATATTCAAAAAGCCCCTTTATTATAAAGGGGCTTTTTTATTTGATATGGCTTGCCGAATAATCTTAAGATGAGGCGCATATTTTTCTTTTGTGGAGAGGATCACAAGATGTCAAACCCTATCTCTGAGCGCCTAGCTGAATTGGGCATCAGCTTGCCAGATGCCCCTGCCCCTGCGGCAAATTATATCCCCTTTGTGCAGACAGGTAATTTGCTGTTTGTATCAGGCCAAGTGCCAATGATTGATGGCAAAATCGAGGTGACTGGCAAAGTAGGCGGCGATGTCAGCATTGAGCAAGCACAGGCACAGGCGCGTATTTGCGCTATCAATATCCTAGCCCAAGCCAATGCGGCCACAGGCGGTGATTTATCACGCATTAAAAGAATTGTGAAATTAGGCGGGTTTGTTGCCTGCACAGATGATTTCACAAGCCAGCCAGAGGTGATTAATGGTGCCTCAAATCTGATGGCAGAAGTGTTTGGTGAGGCTGGTCAGCATGCCCGCTTTGCGGTTGGTACAAACGCCCTGCCACGCGGTGTAGTTGTTGAAGTGGATGCTGTTATTGAATTGCATTCATAAGGCACATGAAATCAGCCATTAAGGCTTGAATATCTGAGCGGTGCAGGCCATATCACAGGGTAAGGCTTGCACCGTTTTTATTTGCGCTATCGCCGTTACTATCTGCTAGCGAAGGCTTGTTTTTATGTATCTTGAACCATGTCGTGATATCGCTGAAATAGAGGCAAAGATATGGGATAGCCTTATTCCAGATAACAACCCTTTCACCTCTCATGCGTTTTTATCAGCGCTTGAGAGCAGTGGGTCTGTGGGGGCTGAGACAGGGTGGGATATCTTTCATCTGATTTTGCGAGATGATGAGAATACCATCCGCGCTATCATGCCTGCTTATGTGAAGTCGCATTCTTATGGGGAATATGTCTTTGACCATAGCTGGGCGCATGGGTATGAGCGCGCTGGCGGGCAGTATTATCCCAAATTATTATCAGCTGTGCCTTTTACGCCTGTGCCAGGCGCGCGGTTATTATGCCAGCCAGATGATAGCGAAGCACGCGCCGCAATGATGCAAGGGATGGCGCAATTATCAGATAAATTATCTTTATCATCAGCCCATGTGAACTTCCTGTCACAAGATGATGTGACAGCCTTTCGCAAAGCAGGATGGCATATCAGAGAAGGTGTGCAATTTCATTGGCATAATCAATCTTATCAAGGATTTGATGATTTTCTGGGCGCCTTATCATCACGCAAACGAAAGAATATTAAAAAAGAACGCGCTAGCCTAGAGGCGCATAATATCAGCTTTATGAGGCTGACAGGTGATGAGATCACCCCTGCCCATTGGGATTATTTTTATGAATTCTATCTTGCCACGATTGAGAAAAAATGGGGCGGCGCGTACTTAACACGTGGCTTTTTTGATGCCATCGGTCAGACCATGGCAGATAGGATCGTACTGGTACTGGCGCAAAAAGACCGCCAAATTGTGGCAGGTGCGTTAAATCTGGTGAATGAAGATTGCCTGTTTGGGCGTAATTGGGGCGCGTTGGTCGATATCCCCAATCTGCATTTTGAGACATGTTATTATCAAGCGATTGAACATGCGATTGAACAGGGCCTGAGCCGAGTGGAGGCTGGCGCGCAAGGTATGCATAAGGTGCAACGAGGCTATCTGCCTGTTATCACCTATTCAGCACATCATATTGCACATGAAGGG
>WTHW01000226.1 GCA_011526395.1 Alphaproteobacteria bacterium | reverse complement strand
GACCGTATCATTGTCATGCGCCAGATGATTATGTCAGATGATAAAGATGGCCGCACAAACGCGCTACAAAAACTACTTCCAATGCAACAGGCAGATTTTGAAGAGCTATTTGAAATCATGTCAGGCCTGCCAGTGACCATTCGCTTGCTAGACCCGCCATTGCATGAATTCCTGCCTCACTCAGACGAGGAAATGGCAGATGTCGCAAAAGCATCTGGCATCTCACTTGATGTGGCAAGACAACGTGCCTTAAAATTGCATGAAGCAAACCCTATGCTTGGTCATCGTGGCTGCCGTCTTGCTATCAGCTATCCTGAAATCTGCGAGATGCAAGCACGCGCTATCTTCCAAGCCGCTGTCGCTGTGGCAAGCAGAGCAGATGCCCCTGTGCCAGAAATTATGGTGCCATTGGCAGGCTCATCGAAAGAGATTGCGATTTGCCGCAAAATTATTGACGAGACTGCACAGGCTGTTTTCGCTGAGACAGGCATCACAGTTGAATATCTTGTTGGTACAATGGTGGAATTGCCAAGAGCGGCCTTGCTAGCTGATGAGCTAGCTGAAGAGGCTCAATTCTTCTCATTCGGCACCAATGATTTAACGCAAACAACTTTGGGTATCAGCCGTGATGATGCCGCCGCTTTCTTGGGCGAGTACGAAGCGCAAGGGATATATGAAATTGACCCGTTTGTGTCTATCGATCAACGCGGCGTTGGCCAGCTTGTTGAAACAGGCGCGGCAAAGGGCAAAAGCACACGCCCTGATATCAAGCTTGGGATTTGCGGTGAACATGGCGGTGATCCAGCTTCAATCTCATTCTTTGAGAAGGTCGGTCTTGACTATATTTCATGCTCACCATTCCGCGTGCCAATCGCCCGCCTTGCCGCGGCGCAAGCAGCCCTGCGGCAGAAATAGAACTAGCCCACAAAAAAAAGCCTCGCTAAACAGCGAGGCTTTTTTAATTCTGTATCTTTGACCAGATGGCTTACTTGATGCCAAGACCTGCGAAACGCTTGTTAAAGCGTGCAACCTGACCTTCTGAGTCAAGAACGCGGTGCTGACCTGTCCATGCTGGGTGGTTTAGGCTGTCGATGCTAAGCTTCATCTCATCGCCAGGCTTACCCCATGTTGAGCGTGTTTTGCGCTTTGTGCCATCTGTCATCACAAGTGTGATTTCGTGGTACTCTGGATGAATGTCTTTTTTCATCAACTCTCTCCTTTGAGGCTATGATTGTCACCATTAAAAAGTCACAACACAGCACTTCGAATTCATAAGTGAAAGGATGTATAAACGCCTATGATGATAAATGCAAGTGCGACATCACTATTCAGATATCTTTTCCTAGTCTAACAGCCAAAAATGCACAACCACCACGCTCATGACGTGGCATCTGTCATGAAATGGGCGCCAATCACCCTTTTTTTGCCATAAAGCCCATCTATATTACCAATTCTAGCTATGGTAAGACTATCACATGTTTTCAAGTTATCCATCACGTACACGCCGCGCCCTCTCAGCGCCACAAGAAAATGATAAAGATGTCTCTTTATCATCTTTGCGATTCTTTTGGCCCTTTGCGCGCGCTTATCGCGGCAAATTATGGCTCGCCGCCTTGTCTCTTATCATGGTATCTGGCGCAATGCTCTCAATGGGGCGCGGGCTGGGCTATCTTGTTGATAAAGGTTTGGGGGCAGGGGATCCAGCCATCCTAGACAGGGCTGTGATTGCCACCATCGGCATTGCCGCTATCCTTGCTTTTGGCAGTTATTTGCGCGCTAGCCTTGTTAATCAGATTGGCGAATCTATCGTGGCTGATATTAAAAAGGCGCTTTTTTCTCATCTTGTCTCTCTTCATACAGGCTGGTTCGAGACAGCGCGCACAGGTGATCTCCTCAGCCGCATTAATACAGATACCACAGTCATGCAAACAGTGCTGACCTCTAGCCTGTCAATGGCGATTCGCAATTTGATGATATTGATTGGCGGGCTTGTCTTGCTTGTCATGGCCAGCCCCAAAATGTCATTGGTCGTCGCTGTTGTTGTGCCAGCTGTGGTTGTGCCTGTGATTTACATGGCACGCCGCCTTCGCCGCGCCTCACGCCTTGCCCAAGATAAAATTGGCGATGTTTCTGTCAGAGCTGAAGAATCATTAACATCCATGCGTCTGATACATGCCTTCGGGCAAGAGGCAAAACAGCGCCAGACATTTGCCGCCAAAGTCGATGACGCACTTTCCGCCGCTCTGCTTCGTGTTCATTTACTTGGCATCTTATCAGGCACCGTTATCTTTTTGGTATTTTGCGGTATCGCTGTCATCTTATGGATTGGCGGACAGGATTTGCTCGCAGGCAATATCTCAGCTGGTGATCTCTCAGCCTTCATCTTCTACGCTTTCCTGATTGCCAGCGCGACAGGCTCTTTATCAGAGATAGGCGGCGGTCTGCAACGTGCCGCAGGTGCCGCAGATCGTGTGCAGGCCATCTTGAACACCACCTCAGAGCTTACCGAAGCGCCAAACCCTGTCTCCTTACCATCTCCGACAGCGATTTCTGTGCGCCTTGAAAATCTGTCATTCACCTATCCAACACGTGATGACAAGCCAGCTTTGCATGATATCAGCCTTGATATTGCCGCTGGTGAAAGAGTGGCGCTTGTCGGGCCAAGCGGCGGCGGCAAATCAACCTTGTTCCATCTGCTATTACGCTTCTATGATGCTCAATCTGGCAAGATATCCTTCAATAATGTCGATAGCCGCTTGCTGAAATTACATGATTTACGCCGTGCCATCGGCCTTGTACCGCAAGAGCCAGCTCTCTTTTCAGCAAGCTTGTTTGATAACATCGCCTTTGGTGTGCCAGATGCCACCATCGAGGACGTCAGGCAAGCAGCACAGCAAGCTGAAATCCTGCCCTTTATCGACAGCCTTGAAGAGGGGCTAGATACCTTTGTAGGCGAGAAAGGCATCCGTCTTTCAGGTGGTCAGAAACAGCGTATCGCGATTGCGCGCGTTATATTGCGAAACCCGAACTTGCTCTTGCTTGACGAGGCCACATCAGCCCTTGATTCTGTCTCAGAGGCGGCTGTGCAAACAGCGCTCACCAATTTGATGAAAGGGCGCACCAGCCTTGTCATCGCGCATAGGCTCTCAACCATCATTGATGCTGATCGTATTCTTCTGATTGATAAGGGAAGCCTGGTTGCACAAGGCACGCATGATGACCTTCTTGCCACCTCTGCCTTATACCGCGAATTGGCAATGCACCAATTTGGCTAGCCATTAATCACTGCGACTCAAACATCCCATAATGAGGGGCGAGCGCATCTGGTGCAATCATCACAAACTGCCCAAATAAGGGAGATTGGCTATGACCATTTCCAAATATTTGCGCAATCAAAAGCTCAGCCTCATAAATCCTGTCACCAATGTCTAGCCGCGCATTTGTGATGAAGACAGGCGCAGTGATAAACTCTGCCGCTGTAAAAGATAAAGTGATCTCGCTCGCGCCATTTGTGAATTGTGCATGCGCTCTATAGTCATTTGTTGATAATTGCATCACGCCATTATATCCCTCAACACGGTTATGAAATCCAATAATGGCTTGCAAGGGCCAGTGCAAAACCTGCCCCAATTCGTGCCGCCCCTCACTATAGGGCCAAATCAAATAATCAATCCCAAAGATATTATGGCTGGCATAACCGCTTGTCGCTGTTTGTGAAATCTCATCTAATGCAATAAATGCCGCTAAGTCAGATTTCGATAGCCTTGCAAATGTCAAACCATCAGGCGTGCTAGTCTCAATCAAATGATACTGATGACTGGTGGTAAATATGTCCGCCCAATCAGGCGTCACCTCATTATTCATCGGTAACAATTCATCAGGTGACAAATCAGTCCCTTCAATCGAGACAGCAATTATCTCAATGAAATCAGACATAGATGTATCAGCAAGCGGCTCTGCAACAAGATGTTCACCATGCCCCAGACTAAATGAACTCAGGCTCAGATGATCTTTATCTAAATCTTGTTGCACGCACCTTAAATTATCAGCTGATAATTGCGCCTCTGCCCCGCTTGCTTTTGATGCAAATGCTGAAAATGCAAAACACAAAAAAGCAATGCAAGGGGATAGATAACCACAGAATGTCATAAATCAATATGACAGCGGCTCTATTAATTCTTGGTTAAACGCTGTGTGAATTTCAGCTCAATCCGGCGGTTGCGGCGGCGTGCATCAATTGACACACCTTTTGCGATTGGCTGGAATTCTCCATATCCTGTGGCTGCTAATCTGCTCGCTGGCACGCCGTCATTGATAAGGTACCTGACAACCGATAAAGCGCGCTCTGTTGATAGCTCCCAATTATCAGCATAGATCCCTGAGACAGGCACATCATCTGTAT
>WTHW01000197.1 GCA_011526395.1 Alphaproteobacteria bacterium | reverse complement strand
ACAATGGCATTGTAGAGGTCGTCGGTTCGATCCCGTCTGGCTCCACCAATCGCAAGCGTTTGTATGACGCAACAAAAAAGCCCCTATTAACGGGGCTTTTTTTGTGTCTTTTATCTTTGGAAACTGTCGCCTAGATAGACTTCGCGCACGCCGGAATGTTCAACCACCTCATCAGGGCGTCCATCCATCATAACCATACCATCATGAATGATATAGGCGCGGTCAATTAGCTCTAATGTCTCTCTGACATTATGGTCTGTGATAAGAACTCCAAGACCATGTTCTTTAAGCTGTGCTATTAACTCTCTAATCTCTGAGATTGAAATAGGGTCAATGCCAGCCAGCGGTTCATCAAGAAGCAAAAATGTTGGCCTTGCGGCAAGTGCTCTTGCAATCTCAAGTCGTCTGCGCTCACCGCCTGACAAATTCATTGAGGATGTGTTCCGAAGATGCGTGATGCCAAATTCTGCCATCAGATCTTCGAGCATCATTTGGCGCGCATCACGATTTGGCTCAAATATCTCTAATACAGCTGTGATATTTTGTTCAACTGTTAGGCCGCGAAATACGCTAGATTCCTGCGGTAAATATCCGACACCACGTCTTGCGCGCTCATATAACGGCAATTGTGTAAGCTCTTTGCCGTCAAGTAAGACAGAGCCCTCATCAGCATTTATTAAGCCTGAAAGCATATAGAAAGTAGTTGTCTTGCCAGCGCCATTCGGGCCTAGAAGACCAACAGCTTCGCCTCGTTTAACATTTAATGTCACATTGCGAACAACACGGCGTTTTGCGAAACTTTTACCAAGACCCTTTGCTTGAAGGCCTCTGCTTTGCGCTACCACTTGAACATTGCTATTACGTGGCTGTGCATCTTGTGATGATGTCTTGTCACTCATAAATCAATGCTCGTTCATTCTTACGTTTGCGCCATTTGCTTTGCGGTTAATCGCCTGATGATACTAACGTGCCTGTAACGCGGCCTGAATTCTCACCGGCCAATAACCGACTGATTCCACTATTAAAATCAATTTCAGCCTTTTGTCCATTTAAAATGCTGTCGCCATCAATAATTTTAACATCCCCAATCAAGATGGCTTTATCTGTTTCAGCATTATAACGACCAGATTTTGCAAAAGCTTGTTTGCCATCTGCCTGCTGAACAAAGACATTGCCTTCAGCGTCTATCGTCTTGATATCTTCTGTTTCAGATAACAGGATTTCGATGAAAGCGCCTTTTAAGATTCTGCCGTCACTCATCAGGATTTCGCCATTATCCTGTGCCGTCATGACACCGTTAACGCGGTCAAATGTCAGCAAAGTCTTTGCCTTTGCCGTGCCATCTTTTGAGTTGATTTCAGCGCCAGGGCCTTTTAGAGCATAAAAATTTTGTCTGGCGTCATAATCAAGATGCGTGCCCTTGCCAGATAATCTCTCGTCAGAAAATCGCACATCATCAATGGCGATGATGCGATTAATTTCTTGTTCATCAGTACTGTTATCGTATTTTGCCCGAAGTGTCTGTGCTGATATGGATTGCGTGCCTCTCGTGGCGTTTGCATCTCCAATCGCTTCATACAAGCTCTGTGTTTGATCCCACAGCAGCTCTTTATCAGCTGATATTTCTAGCGACTGTGCGTTCGCTTGCATTGCGCTCGCGCTCATAATAAGGGTGCTGGCAAAACAGAATGCTCGCGCCTTATTGTGAAGTATGGATTTCATTTTATTCACCCTCATTGATTGTCGCTTTACTTTTGCCTTTAAAAACGATTCTGTCACCAAAATTTGTGACTGATAGCGCTTGTCCTGAGATAGATATTTTGGGGCTTGTTACATTCGCAGCCACTGGCGCTTCAAAGTCTCCTTTGGTCAAATCGCCCTCAAGATATTGTGTCATCAGAGTTATATCACGCGCGCTCTGGGTGATGATGACATCGCCTTTTAAGGTTACAAAGTTCTTCACTTGATTGAACCTGCCTGATTGTGAATCAAGCGTGATCACGCCATTACCATCACTTTGTATTTCACCATCGACAACTGTTAAATTGACGATATTTGGGTCTTTTGCATCTTCAGATGCTTTTTCAGCGATGACTTCAAAGGGATCGCCAGCTTGCGTCTTACCCCGATATGTCAGGCCTTGTAATTCTAGGCGCCCATCCTCATTGGTTGAGACAGCCGTAAGATCGATAGAAATATTGTTATCAGATTGGAAGAACAGGACCCATATCCCAAGAATGCCAACCGCAAAAGATGCAAGCGCACCAATCACAACAGAAATGCGGTAACTGCGCGCATTTTGCTGATGAGGCGAGACAACCTTGGGTGCAAAGCGGAATGTTTTCTCTTTTTGATGATTGGTCACGTCTTTAGTCTGATATCTGATATGTCGTTTTTGCCAAGCTTAATGCCAAACTTAGTGATGGAATATATCCACATCTTCAAAGCCTGCAATATCTAGTTGAGCTCGATGGGGAAGGTATCTGAAACAGGCTTCGGCATTTTCAAGTCTGCCTTCTCTTTCAAGACGCTTTAACAATTCTGCCTTTAATTGATGCAAATACAAAACATCGCTTGCCGCATAATCAATCTGCTGTTGTGTTAATTCGTCTTTGCCCCAATCAGAGGATTGTTGTTGTTTGGATAGCTCAACGCCAAGCATTTCGCGGCATAATTCAGCAAGTCCATGTCTGTCAGTGTAGGTTCTGACAAGCTTTGAGGCAATTTTTGTGCAGAAAACAGGTCCAGCCATATCGCCAGCCAGTTTCATCAATTGTGCGATATCAAAACGACCAAAGTGAAATAGCTTCTCGACTGTTGGGTCTAAAATTAATTTTTTTAAATTAGGGCAGTCAGCGATTTCAGCTTTAATTTGCACTAGATGTGCATTTCCATCACCTGATGATAATTGCACAACACACAAACGGTCTCTTGTCAGGTTCAACCCCAAAGTTTCAGTATCAATGGCAACCACATTGCCTAAGTCCAAACCATCTGGCAGGTCATTTTGATAGAGATAATTTGTCATTTTTTATCCTTTGCGCTTGCTGCGCCTTATTATGACACAGATGGCTCGTAAAAGCCTATGACATTCTCACGCTCTGGCCGGCGACGTTCTTTTGGTGCTTCTGATTTTTCGCCAACATAGATAAATCCTGCTATTTTGTCTGTGCCAACACGCCCTCCAAGAGCGGCCAGCATCTTATCATTATAGCTGTACCATTCTGTTACCCATTGTGCGCCGTAACCAAGTGCTTGCGCGGCTGTTGTGATATTCATTGCGACAGCGCCTGCAGATAGCTCCATTTCCCAAATAGGGATTTTGGGGTGTTCTTTTGGCGTAGATAATACAGCAAATATAGCGCCAGCGCGACAGAATCTCTGTTCTTCAAACAGCAAGCCTTCTTCTGTTGCGTCTGGGTTTTGGGCTGCAAATTCCGGTCTTAAGATTTCCTGGCCAAGTTGGTGTCTGCTATCACCTTGAATAACCATAATCTTCCACGGGCCAAGAACAGCATGATCTGGCACACGAACACCGCAGGCGAGGATTGTTTCAATATCGTCTTTTGGCAGATCAGATGCGCCTAGCTTGCTGATGATTGTCGAGCGACGTTGTTGTAAAAACTCTGTAATATCATTTGCAGTTTGTGCCATTTTACTTGGTAACCTTTTGATAGCTATGTTTCATTTTGGCGTAGTGAGAGGCAAAGCGCCATCTTTTCAATAAGGACATTCTCCCATTATTTAGCATCCTAGCTATGCGATATAAGGGGTTTTTGAATGATTTTATGTCCTTATAGCCAATGGATGAGGCGCCGTCAGTATCGTGAAGAAGATCTGGAGAGGTGGTCGCTGTTAGAAAACCGGTGTCCCACCACCTATTTAAAAGCAGGTCAATTTCAACGCCGAATAGTCTGTGATGGTCTAGCATGTGCTTCGCGGCACGGCGGTTAATAACATATCCTGTTGTGCCAATATTGGTAAATCGCTTGAACCGAAATTCCAGTCCTTTTTTTGATGTGCCAACTAAGGGGGCAGGGCGATTAGGGCGACGATCACAGAGCCAGATTATATCAAAGGCGCGCGCCGCTTGTTCTAGACAATCCATATAACTAGCAAAATCTCGGCTGACGATGATGTCATCTTCGAATATGACCGCAGACTCAGCACCGCTCTCTATCAATGCTTCAAATGCCTTGAAATGGGATAAATAACAACCGATGGACCCTGCGATAGGATGGTGAGCCATATTGAAAGCAATTGCCGGTTTGCGGAGGTGTCTGTCACATTCTTCTTGCGACCATTGCCTGGCATCAACAGCCTCAATCAATTGATAATTGAGGCCGATAGATGACATGTTTTTATGAAAGCGTTCTCGCCGCACATCATCGCTTTGAAGTGAAATCAAAAATAGTTCCATGACTGCATTCATAGGCTTAGTTGGGATTGAAAACAAGATGAGCATATTGACAATTTGTAGTTTAGAAGGCATCTAAATTACTATCAGCCAAGGATGAATTCACAGTGACAGACCATTCAACTGACATTAAAACCATGCTCCGTTCGGCCAATTTGCGCCCAACGCGACAGCGTGTGTTATTGGCAGGTCTGTTATTTGGTCCAACCAAATGTCATGTGAATGCTGATGTACTTGCGCAAAAAATTGCGCAGATGGGTGAGCATATGGCAACGGCAACCATCTATAATTGCCTTCATCAATTCGAGGCGGCAGGCTTGTTGCAAAGGGTACCATCAGGCGATGATGGCATCACCTTTGATACAAACATCGCAAAGCATCATCATTTCCTTGTCGAAGAGACGGGCGAGCTTATCGATATTCCCTTTGGAGATTTGCAAGCTGATGTGCCGCAAGCGCCCACAGGCTATGAAATTGAGTCTGTTGAAATGGTCGTAAAAATCAGAAAAATCAGCTGAATATTATCATTTATTTTCCGCTGGCACTCTGTGTGTTTTTCATCCGCTAAAAAACCAGATTAAAATCATTCTAAACTGCTTGACCTGCTACTCACTCTGTTCCATATTTGAGGACGATTTTTTAAATTTCAGCTTAAATTGTTTGAGCTGTGCGAATAGTACCTAACCTTTTTTCACATCCTATTTTAGGGAGATACTTATGAACGAAATGAGCAAATGCCCTGTCATGCATGGCAGTGTAACAACGCCAAAATCTGGCACGAAAAATGTTGATTGGTGGCCGAATTCATTGAATCTAGACATTCTTCGCCAGCATGATAGCAAGTCTAATCCTCTTGGTTCAGACTTCGATTACGCGGCGCTTGTGAAAACGCTTGATGTCACGGCTCTAAAAGCTGACCTGAAGAAGGTTATGTCAGAATCACAAGATTGGTGGCCAGCCGATTATGGTCATTATGGTCCATTTTTCATCCGCATGACATGGCACGCGGCTGGCACATACCGTACGGGCGATGGTCGTGGCGGCGGGGGTACAGGTGCCCAGCGTTTTGCACCTTTGAACTCATGGCCTGATAATGGCAACCTTGATAAGGCGCGCCGTTTGCTTTGGCCTATCAAGCAAAAATACGGCAACAAACTTTCATGGGCAGATTTGCTTATCATGGCAGGTAACGTCGCGATTGAAGATATGGGCGGACCAAATCATGGCACAGCGCTTGGTCGTCCTGATATTTGGCACCCAGAAAAAGATATTTATTGGGGCGCAGAAGATGAATGGCTAGGCGACAACCGTTACGGCAATTCAAGACAGGATTTGGAAAACCCACTTGCGGCTGTTCAGATGGGCTTGATTTATGTCAATCCAGAAGGTCCAAATGGCAACCCAGACCCGAAACTATCTGCACAAGATATTCGCGAAACATTCGGTCGTATGGCCATGAATGATGAAGAGACATTTGCGCTTGTTGCAGGTGGTCATACATTTGGTAAAGCACATGGTAATGGTCCAGCCTCAGCTGTTGGTGCAGAGCCAGAAGGTGCGCCGATTGAAGCGCAAGGCTTTGGTTGGGAAAGCAGCCATGCATCAGGCAAAGGTGTTGATACAATCACATCAGGTATCGAAGGTCCATGGACAAGCAACCCAACACAATGGGATATGGATTATCTAAGGCTTCTTTACAATTACGATTGGGAGCTAACAAAAAGCCCAGCAGGCGCTCATATCTGGCATCCTGTTGATATTGATGAAGCTGATATGGCGCCAGAAGTTGATGGCAGTGGCAAAGTCACACCAATGATGACAACTGCTGATATGGCATTGAAAGAAGATCCAGACTACCGCGCGATTGGTGAGCGTTTTGTCAATGATCCAGAAGCTTTTGGCGAAGCTTTTGCAAAAGCATGGTTTAAGTTGCTACATCGTGATATGGGTCCAAAGACCAACTATGTCGCAGGTGATTATCCTGAGACAGATTATATCTGGCAGGATCCAATCCCTGCAGGTAAGGCGCTAAGCGATGATGCCGTTTCTGCTATCAAAGATGCCATCAAGTCATCTGGCCTATCGTTGCAAGAGATGGTTGAGACAGCATGGGCTTCAGCATCGACATTCCGTGGCTCAGACAAGCGCGGTGGTGCAAATGGTGCGCGTATCCGTCTTGCGCCAATGAAAGATTGGCAGGCAAATAAGCCAGCACAATTAGCAAAAGTGCTTGAGGTATATGAAGCAATCGCATCATCAAATAGCGCAAGCATGGCTGACGTCATTGTCATTGGCGGTGCGGCTGGTATTGAGATGGCATCGTCACAAACAGTATCTGTTTCAACAGGTCGCGGTGATGCAACAGCAGAACATACTGATGCTGAGTCATTCGCACATCTTGAGCCTCGTGCTGATGGTTTCCGTAACTATTCTGAAAAAATCTTTGCGGTAAGCCCTGAAGAAATGATGCTTGATAAAGCACAATTGCTAGAGCTAACACCAGCTGAAATGACTGTGTTGGTCGGTGGTATGCGCTCACTTGGCATCAGTGCAACAGGGGCAGGCGTATGGGGTGATGGTAACAGCCTTGATAATGGCTGGTTCCAAACATTGCTTGATATGTCAGTCAGCTGGTCGCCAACAGGTGCCAATAGCTACGAAGCAAAAGACCGCGTTTCAGGCGAGGTTGTGCGTCATGCTAGCCGTATTGACCTTGTGTTCGGCAGCAATTCAGAGTTGCGTGCATTGGCAGAGGTTTATGCACAAGATGATAATAACGAAAAGTTTGTCTCTGACTTTATCGCTGCATGGACAAAAGTCATGGATTTAGACAGATTTGATCTGAAAAATTAATATCTGACTTGATAAGATATCATAATCAGCCAGCCTCGCACGAGGCTGGCTTTTTTTATGGCAAGCTATTTGCCATCGCATAAGCAGATGCCCATGCCCATTGGAAATTATGACCACCTAGATGGCCTGTGACATCCATCACCTCACCAATGAAATATAAGCCTTCGGTTGTCTTTGATTGCATGTCTTTTGATGATAGGCATTTTGTATCCACACCGCCCAATGTGACTTCTGCCGTACGATAGCCTTCCGTACCTGCTGGCACCATCTGCCAGCTAGAAATGCGGTCTGCCATCAGGCGCAATTTTTTATCACTCAAATCAGCTAGCCTGCCTGTTATCGACAGCTCAGTCGTGATTTGTTGTGCAAGACGTTTTGGTAAAATTTGTGAAAGTGTTGTTGTGATATCTGTGCGCGGCGTGTCTGATTTGGCACTGATAAGCATCGCAAAGACATCGTCATCTGGTGCCATATTCACACTGATATTTTGACCCTCCCGCCAATAGGATGATATTTGCAAAATAGACGGGCCTGATAGCCCGCGATGCGTAAATAACAGCCCTTCTGCAAAAGAGGTTTTCGCAAAATTGACAGATGCCTCCACCGATAATCCAGAAAGCGCGGCACAATTTTCTTTTAGATGATCTGTGAAAGTGAGAGGCACTAACGCTGGGCGCGGTTTGATAATGCTCAAGCCAAATTGACGTGCAATATCATATCCAAAACCAGTAGCGCCAATTTTCGGGATGGACAGCCCACCTGTTGCTATCACTAATTTTCGAGCCTTAATGATTTGCTTATCAGTGGTAATGATGAAATTGTCACCTTGTTTTTCGACATTGCTAATAGTGATGCCAAAGCTCTTTATAACGCCAGCTTTCTGGCATTCAGATAACAGCATATCAATAATATTCTGCGCACTATCATCACAGAAAAGCTGTCCTAGTTTTTTTTCGTGAAACGCAATATTATATGATTTCACAAGTTCAATAAAATCATGAGGGCTATAGCTTGCTAGCGCCGATTTTGCAAAGTGGCGATTATTTGACAGGAAATTTTCTGCGTTGGAATAAAGGTTTGTAAAATTACAGCGGCCCCCGCCTGAAATTCTGATTTTTTCGGCGATACGCTCACGGTGGTCTAGCACGATTGTGCTGTATCCTTTGGCGCCTACAAGGCTAGCGGCAAATAATCCTGCTGCGCCTGCACCAATGACTGCGACGTCAAATGCACATGATGGTTTAGCCATTCGAATTATCTGCTTTTTTATGCCCCGTCAGCCAGTTAATCAGGCGGTGAAGCGCATATCCTATCACTGGCACAACAATCACAGCAAAGGCGATAGGTATAAGGCGTCCCTTATCATGGCCAGGTGATATCAGCCCTGCTGTCAGAAGTAACAGCTCCATAAAGGCAATGGAAAGCCAGTTGATTGTTAAAAGACTGTAACGAAGGATTGCCATATCTTGTTCCTATGCAAGGCGTTTTATGTTCTTATATCTGATAGCCACAAATTTAGCTTAGATATAATCCCCTCAGCCAGTTTCTTATCATATGGTTTTGCTTGCCCTAATCCCCAAACAGGATTTGGCCATGCTTCATCATCTTTATGGCGCGCTATGATATGCAAATGGAATTGCGGCACAATGTTGCCAATTGTCGCAATGTTCATTTTATCAGCTGATGTCTTGGATTGTACAATTTCAGCAATTTTGCTGGCATGCTCTGTCAAATCATGTCTGACATTTGCGCTTAGATCATATAGCTCAGTTATGCCAGCAATGCGCGGAATCACAAGAAGCCAGAGATAACGCGCATCATCTACAAGCCGTAAAGTGAAATCCCCTAAATCGCACACAAACAGGCTTGTCTGCTCGATAGCAGGTTCAAGTTGAAAGTCACTCATCACTTTAATCCCCAAAATGAAAGGAGTGCATTTGCTGTCTCTTCAGGCGCTTCTTCTGGCAGAAAATGTCCTCCTGATACGGCATGGCCTGTGACCTCATTTGCCACTTTTTGCCATTCAGCTATCACATCATATGTTTTCCCAACAAACCCTTCAGCGCCCCATAACGCTTGCACAGGCATGTTTAGTTTGGTGTTGAAATCAGCTTTGTCATGTGCAAGGTCAATTGTGGCTGCGGCGCGGTAATCTTCGCATGATGCATGAATGGTGTCTTTATTTTTGAAGGCATTCACATAATGGGCAAAGGCTGCATCTGATAGCCAATTCTGCGCACGTGACCACATACCCATTTTCTTGCTCAGATAAAATGACACATCTGCTCCAATCATCTCCTCTGGTAGTGGTGCTGGTTGAATCAGGAAAAACCAGTGATAATAGGCTGTTGCAAAAGCCATATCAGTCGATTGATACATCGCTAATGTTGGTGCGATATCTAGCACTGACAGGTGCGTCACGCGATCTTGGTTGTCTTTGGCAAGCCGGTGCGCAACACGCCCCCCTCTATCATGTCCAACAATGCGAAAATCATCATATCCAAGTTGGTCCATGATTTGCATCATATCTTTAGCCATTTCTCGTTTGGCATAGGGCATATGTTGCGCGTCACTTTTGGGCTTTGGTGCATCGCCATAGCCGCGCAAATCAGGCAGTATCAATGTCACCTTATCTTGTATCAAAGGGGCTATTTTGTAATAGATAGCATGTGTTTGTGGATAACCATGCAGGCATAAAACAGCTGGACCTGTGCCGCCAACCCTCACAGGGAATGTGCCAATATCTGTCTTGATATTATGCCTTTCAAAAGAGGGGTAGAAATCATACGCCATTGTTATTCATCATCCTTGCCTATTTGTCTTAAGCGAACCATAGTGAGGTTTATAATACAAAATAAATGATGAAAATCATGATAAAAAGGGGCTAGGGAACAATGAAACAATTTATGATTTTACATGTTGGTTTTGAAATGCCAACAGCTGAGATAATGGAAAAATGGAACCAATGGTTTGCTGATACCAAAGACTGCACCATTGATATGGGCGGATTTATGTCAGGGCGTGAGGTCACAAAAGAGGGCGCATCTGATTTGCCAATGGATCTATCTTGCCTGACAGGCTATTCCATCATTGAAGCTGAAACAATGGAAGACGCAGAAGCAATAGCGGCAAAGAATCCATTCATTACAGCCATTCGTATTTACGAGCTTCGCAAAGGATAAAGATAATGGTCACCACCCAGCAGATTTCTGATTTTCATGAAAATGGTGCCGTCTATTTAAAAGGCCTGTTTGCAGATTGGGTGCCTCAAATTGCAGAGGCCATTGCCATGAATATGAAAAGCCCCGGGCCTTATGCTGCTGAAAATCTGCTGGATGGTGAAGCAGGGCGCTTTTTTGATGATTATTGCAACTGGCAACGTATCACGCCTCTTCAAGCCATTATGTCGCAATCACCTGCACCAGAGGCGGCGGCACAATTAATGCAATCAGATCAAGTGCAATTTTTTCATGACCATATCCTCGTCAAGGAGCCTGGCACCGCTAAAGCAACGCCATGGCACCAAGATGCTCCTTACTATTTTGTAGATGGTAAGCAGACAATCAGCTTTTGGATTCCAATTGACCCTGTGGGCAAGGCCACATTGCGTTGTATCAAAGGCTCTCACAAATGGGATAAATTTGTGTTGCCGACAAGATGGCTTAAGGAAGATAATTTTTACGCTGACAACAGCGACTTCCTACCAGTGCCAGATCCAGATGCCGAACCTGATAACTATGATGTGCTAGAATGGCAAATGGAACCAGGTGATGCCATTGCCTTTGATTATCGCTGTGTGCATGGCGCCAGAGGTAATATGGCAGATACAAGACGCCGCGCATTATCCTTGCGATATGTCGGCGATGATGCGCGCTACATAACACGTCCCGGCCGCACTTCACCGCCATTTCCTGAACATGGCATGACAGATGGCGAGGTTTTGCGCAAAGATTGGTTCCCTGTGGTATGGCCAAAATAGAGGCAAAATAAAACCTTACGCGCCGCAATGCATTATAATGCCACAATAGTCTTTACTAATTCTTGCGACTATATAATAAACAAAACCTAAATGGTCATGGCCGGTATATAACGCGCAAAAATAAGAGGTTTGCAGCATGAATCAAAAGACAGTAACAGTGATTGGTGGCGCTGGTTTTCTAGGCAGAAGTGTTGTTGAAAAGCTAGCCAAGCAAGGCGCCCGTGTTATTATTCTCTGCCGCAATGCTGATAAAGCAAAGATGCTAAAGCCACTTGGAAATGTTGGTCAAATCACTGCTGTCGCAGGTGATGCTTTGCAAGATGATGTGCTGGAAAAGGTCATCGCGCCAGCTGATATGGTTGTGAATTTAATTGGCATATTAGCGCCATCAGGCAAACAGAACTTCAAAGCAACACAAGCCGAATTGCCAGCACGTATTGCTAAGATTGCAAGCCAGCATAATGTCTCTAAAATCGTTCATATATCTGCTATCGGCGCAGATGCGAAATCAAAGAGCCAATATGCAGTGACAAAAGCAGAAGGAGAGCGCGCGCTTCTTCGTGGCTTCTCGCCTGTGACGATATTGCGCCCTTCTATTGTATTCGGGCCAGGTGACGGCTTTTTTAACAGATTTGGTCAAATGGCAATGGTTGCACCAGCGCTTCCCCTCATCGGTGGCGGTAAGAATAAGATGCAGCCTGTTTATGTTGGCGATGTTTCTGACGCTGTGATTGCCTCTTTGGCAAATCGCGAAACAGATGACCAGATTTTTGAACTTGGCGGCCCAAAAGCATACAGCTTTAAAGAGCTAATGGCTTTGACTTGCGATGCCGTCGGACGTCGGCGTGCATTGGTCTCTGTGCCATTTGCGCTTATGCATATCCCAGCAAGTATCATGCAGTTTTTGCCTAACCCGCCATTGACGCGTGACCAGCTATATTTGCTTGAACAAGATAACGTGGTGGGCAAGAAAGCAAAAACGCTTTCCGATCTTGGTATCTCGGCACAATCTGTTGAAGCTCATATCTATGATTATCTTGCGCATTTGCGCGCTGGCGGGCGCTTTGCAAGCAAATAACTAGATTGCGCCGACGCTTAATGCGCCAAGAAGCACAAGGCCGAGCGCAAGACGATAATAGACAAAAATCTTAAAGTCTGCTTTGGCAAGCCATCCCATCATAAAGCGTATGGCAATCAAGGCTGTGACCAAAGACAAACCAGCCACAAGCGCTGCTTGACCAATCGCAACCTCATTTGCGCTGTCAAAGAAATGACGCGATTTTAAGACTGCGGCTCCTAAAATCACAGGCACTGCCATGAGCATCGAAAATCTAGCAGAGGACAGGCGGTCAAAGCCTCTTGCTCTTGCAGCTGTCATCGTAACGCCAGAGCGCGAAGTGCCGGGTATCAGGGCAAATATCTGCGCCATGCCAAGAAGCAACGCATCCTTATAACCTAATGTAGCCATCTCTCGGCTTGGCGGAAAATCCTTATCTGCTTTGAATAACAATCCTGCAAAGACAAGATTGGCTATGGCGACTGTCACAGCGAGGCGTAAAAAGGCAGGGTCAATGATTTCAATAATCAATCCCACAGCAATAACAGGCAGGCTCGCAACGATAAGCATCAATGAAAGCGCTAATCCTTCTTTATCTGCTTTGCCAAAAGTGAAAAACCCTTTGATCATAGACCAGATCTCACGGCGGACATAAATCATCACAGCGCCAAGAGTGCCGAAATGGGCGGCAACGTCGAGCGTTTGGCCTTGGTCACCGAAATTTGTTAATTCTGGCAATAATACCAAATGCCCTGAGCTGGATATCGGCAGAAACTCAGTTATCCCCTGTATCAGAGATATCAATAATATTTGGGTATAGTCGATCATGCGCCAGAGAATAATCATAGATGGATTGAGGTGCAAGCATAGTGGGTAAAAACATCATATAGTACCAATTCGGAACTAATATCGCCTGAATATTGAAGCGCTTTTCCTGCTTATGCGAAAATTACTTGAAAATAATCTCAAAATGGGTCATAATTATTGTCCAATTATGGATAATGCCTATCTAGGTGAAATCATTCATCTAGCCTATGGAAAAGACGGAGATGGTTATGGCGTCAAAAATGTTGCAATTTGTTAAGACAGAAAAGCAAATGCCAACCAAACGCACAGCAGATGAGCGTGCGCGAGATTTTGATGAGATTTATAAAGATTTCTCGAAGCAAAGCGCAGAAGAGCAAGCAAGCCGTTGCTCGCAATGTGGCGTGCCATTTTGTCAGGTAAATTGCCCTCTTCACAATAACATCCCAGACTGGTTGATGCTGACAGCAGAAGACATATTGCAAGAGGCTTATGAAGTCTCGTCAGCGACAAATAACTTCCCTGAAATTTGTGGTCGTATTTGCCCGCAAGATCGCTTGTGCGAGGGCAACTGCGTTATTGAGAAGGGCTTTGAGTCTGTTACCATCGGTGCTGTTGAAAAATATATCACTGAAACAGCCTTTGAAAATGGGTGGGTAAAGCCAGCTGCACCGATTGCTGAGAGAGCAGAATCAATCGGCATCATTGGGGCAGGTCCTGCTGGCATGTCAGCGGCAGATATGTTGCGCCGTCAAGGCTATCAGGTGACGATTTATGACCGTTACGACAGAGCTGGTGGATTGCTCATTTATGGTATTCCGGGCTTTAAGCTTGAAAAAGATATCGTTGAGCGCCGTGCCAAACTGCTGGCTGATGGCGGTGTCACCTTCAAGCTAAATTGTAACATCGGCACCGATATCAGCTTTAGCGAGATACGCGCTCAGCATAACGCTGTTCTGATTGCAACGGGTGTTTATAAGGCGCGTGATATCACATTGCCGGGTGCCGGACTTGATGGAGTGGTGCCAGCCCTATCGTATCTTACAGCCTCAAACCGCAAATCTTTGGGTGATGATGTGCCTGAATTTGATAGCGGTGATATGAATGCCAAAGATAAGAATATTGTTGTCATCGGCGGTGGTGATACAGCGATGGATTGCGTGCGCACAGCTATCCGCCAAGAAGCTAAATCAGTGACTTGTTTATATCGTCGTGACAAAGCCAATATGCCTGGCTCACAACGTGAAGTACAAAATGCCGAAGAAGAAGGTGTTGATTTCCAGTGGTTGTCAGCGCCGCAAGCTTTTGTTGGTGATGACCATGTTGACGGGGTGCTTGCCCAGCGTATCCATCTTGGCCGTGCAGATGAAACAGGCCGTCAGGTACCGCAGGTTATAGAAGATTCAACATTCAAGCTTGAAGCAGACCTTGTCATCAAGGCGCTTGGATTTGACCCAGAAGATTTACCAGCCATGTTCGATGAGCCAAAGCTTCGTGTATCAAAATGGGGTACAGTTAGCATTGATTGGAAAACGATGATGACTGATATGCCGGGTGTTTTTGCCGCTGGTGATATCGTCAGAGGTGCCTCACTTGTTGTGTGGGGTGTTCGTGATGGCCGCGATGCCGCAGAACGTATTCACAGCTATGTTCAAGCTGAATTAGCAGGCGAAACAAAGGCTGTCGGCTAGCAGCGACGTGAAAGTAAAAATGATGAAAAACAGTAATAATAAAGATTTGAATTCTATGACTCACGCAACTGAACAAGATTATCTAGCGCGCCGTAAAGCTAACGAAACTCTTTTGGGTGAGGCAGGTATCTACAACCCGCAAATGGAACATGATAATTGTGGTGTGGGTTTTGTTGCAGCAG
>WTHW01000158.1 GCA_011526395.1 Alphaproteobacteria bacterium | reverse complement strand
TGTCTTTTTGACAGTTCTGACTGTTGGTTTTGCATATGAATGGAAAAAAGGCGCGCTCGAGTGGGAGTAGGCCTTCATTTGACCGCCGAAGGTCATCAGATGAAAAGCTGACGAAAATATGTTTTGGGTTTGCAAGCCTGTTAAAAAATGGAGTGTTTAAATGGCACTAACACAATTCGATTTAAATAAGCCGATTCCGCAAGGTAAGGATCAAGATATGATCTTAAATGCTGTGACGGATGAAATTACAAATCGTGGGTTTGTTATTGCAAAAGCTGACAAGCTTTTTAATTGGGCCAGAACAGGTTCCTTATGGCCTATGACGTTTGGATTGGCTTGTTGCGCTGTTGAAATGATTCATGCCGCGTCGTCACGTTACGATATGGACAGATACGGCATGTTGTTTCGTCCAAGCCCACGTCAGTCTGATGTCATGATTGTTGCGGGAACACTAACTAATAAGATGGCACCTGCGTTGCGCCGTGTTTATGACCAGATGCCAGAACCGCGCTGGGTGTTGTCTATGGGTTCATGTGCGAATGGTGGCGGCTACTACCACTATTCTTATGCCGTCGTTCGTGGTTGTGACCGTATCGTGCCAGTGGATGTGTATGTGCCAGGTTGCCCGCCAACTGCTGAAGCATTGATTTATGGCTTGTTGCAGCTGCAAAAGAAAATCAAACGCACTTCAACGATTGCGCGTGGCTAGTTGTTAGAGGGATTGTGATGTCACAAATTGAAATAGAGAACACAGCCCTTACTTTTGATGGGCTATTGACGCATCTTGGTGGTTTGATTGAAGATGCTCAATCGTCTAATGGCGAGCTTGTTGTGCGCTGTAGCTCTGATAACATTATTGATGTTTTAACCGCTCTGAGAGATGAAGAATCACTTGCCTTTGATCAGCTAACTGATCTAACGGCAGTCGATTATCCAAACCGTCCTTACAGATTTGAGCTTGTCTACCAGCTGTTATCCATCACTCATAATCGTAGAATGCGTGTATTAGTGGCCCTGCCAGAGGGCGAAGTCATGCCATCTGTTTTGCCTGTGTTTAACGCGGCCAATTGGGCAGAGCGTGAGGTTTGGGATATGTTTGGCATTTTCTTTGCCGGTCATCCAGATTTGCGCCGCCTGCTTACAGATTACGGCTTTGAAGGGCATCCGCTTCGTAAAGATTTTCCGACCACAGGTTATGTTGAAGTTCGTTACGATGATACACAAAGACGCGTTGTATATGAGCCTGTGCACTTAACACAAGAATATCGTGATTTTGACTTCCTAAGCCCTTGGGAAGGTGTGCAGCAGGACATCGAAATCCAAGCTGATGATAATGAAGAGCAGGGTGCTTAAGTTATGAGTGAAATGCAAATCAGACCAATGACATTGAACTTTGGGCCGCAACATCCAGCAGCTCACGGTGTATTACGTCTTGTGCTAGAGATGGATGGCGAAGTTATTGAAAGAGCGGATGCTCATGTGGGCCTGCTTCACCGCGGCACAGAAAAGCTGATAGAACAGAAAACATATCTTCAAGCCTTGCCTTATTTTGACCGTCTAGACTATGTGTCTCCGATGAACCAAGAGCACGCTTGGGCTTTATCAATTGAAAAGGCATTGAATATTGAGGTGCCAAAAAGAGCGCAATATATTCGTGTTCTTTACTGCGAAATTGGTCGCATTCTTAATCATGTGTTGAATCTGACAACATTCGCTATCGATGTTGGCGCTATGACTCCATTGCTATGGGGTTTTGAAGAGCGTGAAACATTGATGGAATTTTATGAGCGTGCATGTGGCGCACGTTTGCATGCTGCGTATTTCCGTCCTGGCGGCGTTCATCAAGATCTGCCAGAAGGCCTATGTGATGATATTTTAAAGTGGGCTGAGAAGTTTCCTGAATTTATCAACGATTTGGAAACTCTGCTGACTGACAACCGTATTTTTAAACAGCGTACAGTTAATATTGGTGTGATTGATCGCCAAGGGGCTTTGGATTTTGGCCTAACAGGCCCATGTCTTCGCGCAACTGGTACAGCATGGGATTTGCGCAAGTCTCAGCCATATGATGCTTATGCTGAAATGGACTTTGATGTGCCGATTGGTAAAACAGGTGATTGTTATGCACGTTACTTGGTTCGCATTGAAGAGATGCGTCAATCCCTACGTATCATTCGCCAAGCTATCGAGAATATGCCTGAAGGTCCTGTGCTAGCTGAAAATAATAAAGTAACACCTCCGCGCCGCGGCGATATGAAAAATTCGATGGAAGCGCTTATCCATCACTTCAAGCTATATACTGAAGGCTTCCACGTGCCAGAGGGCGAGAGCTATACTGCTGTGGAAGCGCCGAAAGGTGAATTTGGTGTCTATCTTGTGGCAGATGGCACAAATAAGCCATATCGCGCACGTTTGAGAGCGCCAGGTTATTATTTTATGGCTGCCGTTGACCATTTGTGTCGCGGTCATATGTTAGCCGATTCTGTTGCCATTATCGGTTCGTTGGATATTGTTTTTGGTGAGATTGATAGATGAGCATTGATAAGCTAATTGCTGAAAATCAACCGGCTAGTTTTTCTTTCACAAAAGAAAATGAAGCTGAAATTGAAAAGATTTTGGCAAAATACCCAAAAGAGAGAAAAGCGAGTGCAGTGATGCCGCTTCTTGATCTTGCCCAGCGCCAGCATGAAAACTGGATACCGATGAAGGCCATCGAGGAAATTGCTAATCGCCTTGATATGGCTGAAATCCGTGTGCTTGAGGTCGCAAGTTTCTATACGATGTATAACCTGAAACCGGTTGGTAAGTATTTCTTACAAGCTTGTACGACAACACCATGTATGTTGCGTGGATCAGATGACATGATGCGGTGCATCAAAGATCGTTTGAATATCGAATCAGGACAAACTTCTGCGTGTGGCAAATTCTCATTATTGGAAGTTGAATGTCTAGGTGCATGTGTTAATGCCCCAATATTACAGGTTAACGACGATTTTTACGAAGACCTTGATTACCAAACTACCGGAAAATTACTTGATAGTTTAGAAGCGGACCAACCATTGCCTGTTGGGTCTGTCAAAGGACGTCAGGGTTCTGAATCTGAACAAGGTGCGACATCACTAACAGCGCTGAAATCAGTGGCAAGCGAGGTGTAATATGCTAGCGGATAAGGATCGTATTTTTACTAATATTTATGGCTGGCAGGATGCAGGTCTAACTGGTGCAAAGGCGCGCGGTGACTGGGATGGCACGGCTGCTATTTTAAAGCGCGGACACGACGATATTATCGAAGAGGTCAAATCGTCTGGATTGCGTGGACGTGGCGGTGCAGGTTTCCCAACAGGCTTGAAATGGTCTTTCATGCCGAAGGAAGTTGGCGCGCGGCCACATTATCTTGTGGTAAATGCTGACGAATCAGAGCCGGGCACATGTAAAGACAGAGATATTATCCGTCATGAGCCTCACAAACTGTTAGAAGGGTGCGTCATTGCTGGCTTTGCTATGCGCGCGCATGCGGCATATATTTATATCCGCGGCGAATTTGTAAATGAAGCACGTAAACTTCAATCAGCAATTGAAGAGGCATATGAAGCAGGCTTGCTGGGCAAGAATGCAGCTGGTTCAGGGTGGGATTTTGACATTTATCTTCACCGCGGTGCCGGCGCTTATATTTGTGGTGAAGAGACAGCCTTGCTAGAGTCACTAGAAGGTCGCAAAGGACAGCCTCGCTTGAAGCCTCCTTTCCCTGCTGGTGTGGGTCTTTACGGTTGTCCAACAACAATTAACAATGTGGAATCAATCGCTGTTGTACCAACAATCATGCGTCGCGGTGGTGCTTGGTTCGCAGGTTTGGGCAAGGAAAATAATACAGGCACGAAGTTGTTCTGTATTTCAGGCCATGTGAATAACCCATGTAACGTCGAAGAAGAAATGGGTATTCCTCTGAAGGAATTGATTGAAAAGCATGCTGGCGGTGTTCGTGGCGGCTGGGACAACTTGCTTGCGATTATTCCCGGCGGGTCGTCAACGCCAATGATGCCACGCGATGTTTGTGACACTATGACAATGGATTTTGACGCTTTGCGTTCAGCTGGTACAGGTCTTGGTACTGCAGGTATCATCGTTATGGATAAATCAACTGATATCGTAAGAGCCATCAGCCGTATTTCTTACTTTTACAAGCATGAATCATGTGGTCAATGTACGCCATGCCGTGAAGGTACTGGTTGGATGTATCGCATGATGGACAGGCTCGTGCGTGGTGAAGCTGAAGACTACGAAATTGATACATTATATGATGTAACAAAGCAGGTGGAAGGACATACCATTTGCGCGTTGGGTGATGCAGCAGCATGGCCTATTCAGGGTCTTATTAAACATTTCCGTCCAGAGATTGAGCGCCGTATTGCGATGCGCAAATCTGTGGTGAATGCGGCACAATAGATATCAAGGGCAAGGGGTCTAATATGCCAAAACTTACAGTCAATGGTATTGAAGTAGAAGTTGAAGACGGCGCTAGCGTCCTTCAAGCATGTGAAGAAGCGGGATATGAGATTCCCCGTTTTTGCTATCACGAGCGTCTCTCAATAGCTGGTAATTGCCGCATGTGTCTTGTTGATATGGAACGTGCGCCGAAGCCTGTGGCGTCATGTGCCATGCCTGCTGCGGATGGCATGGTCATCGATACGCAGTCTGAGCGTGTGAAAAAAGCACGTGAAGGTGTGATGGAATTCTTGCTAGTCAACCACCCACTTGATTGCCCGATTTGTGACCAAGGCGGTGAGTGTGATTTGCAAGACCAAGCAATGGGTTATGGCGAAGATAGCTCTCGTTACGTTGAAAACAAACGCGCAGTTGATGAAAAGCATATGGGGCCGCTCATTAAAACTGTGATGACACGCTGTATTCATTGTACACGTTGTGTCCGCTTTGCAACTGAAGTGGCTGGTGTGCCTGAACTTGGCGCCATTGGCCGCGGCGAGAATATGGAAATTACAACCTACCTTGAAAAGACGTTGGCATCTGAATTATCTGCCAATGTGATTGACCTATGTCCGGTAGGCGCACTGACATCACGCCCTTATGCGTTCGTTGCACGCCCATGGGAATTAACAAAGGTTGAATCAATCGATGTTCTAGATGCACAAGGAGCGAATATCCGTGTTGATGCGAGAGCAGGGCAAGTCATGCGTGTCATGCCACGTTTGAATGAAGATGTTAACGAAGAGTGGATTTCTGATAAGACACGTTATGCTATTGATGGCCTTAAGCGTCAGAGGCTTGACCGTCCTTACATTCGCAATGCAGACGGTAAATTGCAGCCAGCAACTTGGGATGAAGCATTACAGGCAGTTGGCGCACAGCTCAAGAAGGCAAAGGCGAAGGGTACAGCAGCCATCATTGGTGACCAAGTTGATGCTGAAGCTATTTTTGCAATGAAAAGCCTAATGGATAAAATTGGGTCACCGCACATGGATTGCCGCCAAGATGGTGCAAAACTAAATGCGAAGGTGAGAGCAAGCTATTTGTTCAATTCTACGATTGCTGGTGTTGATGAAGCTGATGCAATTTTGATTGTGGGATCAAACCCGCGTATTGAAGCGCCAGTTATGAATGCACGTATCAGACGTAATCATTTGTTAAATAACGTGGCGATTGCGCATTTGGGCGCGCATGCTGATTTAACGTATCCAGCGACACATCTTGGTGATGATATTTCTGTTCTTGATGAAATTGCAAATGGTGACCATCCATTTGCTAAGGTTTTGTCAAAAGCAAAGAAGCCTATGATTATTTTAGGTATGGGCGCTTTAACACGCGCAGATGGTAATGCCATCCTTGGACGTGCAAAGGCGATTGCAGATGCAACAGGGATGGTGTCAGGTGATTGGAACGGCTTTAATGTTCTTCACACAGCTGCCTCTCGTGTTGCTGGTCTAGATATTGGGTTTGTGCCTGGTAAAGATGGACTTGATACAAACGCTATGCTGAAAGCAGCGCAATCTGGTGATGTAAAGCTTGTATGGTTGCTAGGCGCTGATGAGTTAGATACTTCTGCCCTAGAAAAAACATTTGTTGTTTATCAAGGCCATCATGGTGATAAAGGTGCGGCTGTCGCAGACGTTATCCTGCCGGGTGCTGCTTACACTGAAAAAGATGGTACCTATGTGAATTTTGAAGGCCGTGTTCAGCGCGGTGCCCGTGCGACGTTCCCTCCGGGTGAAGCAAAGGATGATTGGGCAATCATCAGAGCTGTATCTGCGGTGATAAACAAGACACTTCCATTTGATACACGTGAAGCTTGCCGCGATGCGATGATTGAAACTGTCCCTCATCTTGGTGATGTTGATGAAATCGCACCTTCAAAGTGGGTAAAGTTTGGAACATCAGGAAAATTAGCCAGCGGTGAGGTTACTTCATCTCTTGAGCAATTCTATATGACATGCCCAATCAGCCGCGCATCTGAAACAATGGCTGAATGTTTGCGTGCATCAAAAAATGATGCCTCATTAATGGCGGCGGAGTAGGAATATGCCTGAATTTTTGACACAAGGTTGGTTGTTTGAACTGATTATAATCATTGGCAAGATCTTGCTTCTCGTTGTGCCGCTGTTAATTGCTGTTGCTTACCTTACACTGGCTGAGCGCCGTGTTATTGGTTTTATGCAATTGCGGAAAGGCCCGAACGTTGTGGGTCCTTTTGGTATGTTCCAGCCATTTGCAGATGCGTTAAAGCTGATGGCCAAAGAGACAATCCTGCCAGCAGGGGCTGATAAAATTGTCTTTATGATTGCGCCTATTTTGACATTTGTTCTAGCGATTGTTGCTTGGGCAGTTATCCCATTTGATGCAGGGCTCGTTCTGGCAGACATCAATGTCGGGATCTTATATCTTTTTGCAATCTCATCATTGGGTGTTTACGGCGTTATTATGGCTGGCTGGGCATCAAACTCTAAATATGCATTCCTTGGCGCGCTCCGTTCAGCTGCGCAAATGGTGTCATATGAAGTTTCAATGGGATTGGTGATTATCACGGTGCTGTTGTGCGTTGGCTCACTAAATCTATCCGCAATTATTGAAGCACAGCGTGGTATGTGGTTCTTTATTCCACTATTTCCAATGTTTATTGTGTTTTTCATTTCTACATTGGCTGAAACGAACAGAGCTCCTTTTGACTTGCCAGAAGGTGAATCTGAGCTTGTTGCCGGTTATTTTGTTGAATATTCCTCAATGAGCTTTGCGCTATTTTTCCTTGGTGAATATGCCAACATGATTTTGATGTCAGCAATGACAGCTTTGTTGTTCCTAGGCGGCTGGCTTCCACCTTTCGATTTTGCCCCATTTACATGGGTGCCTGGTCCAATTTGGTTCATTCTGAAAATTGTGGCCTTGTTGTTTGTCTTCCTATGGGTGCGCGCAACAACACCAAGATATCGTTATGACCAATTGATGCGTCTAGGTTGGAAGGTCTTCCTGCCATTCTCATTGATTTGGGTTGTCCTAACAGCTGGCTTCTTGCTTGCGACTGATAACTTACCACCTTTTATGAGCTAAGAGACGGAGTTTAATATTATGCAATTGGTAATGAACGCTTTCCGCTCCTTTTTGCTACTTGAATTGGCAAAAGGCTTAGGTTTGACACTGAAATATTTTTTCAAGCCAAAGGTGACGTTGAACTATCCTTATGAGAAAGGATATTTATCACCACGCTTCAGAGGTGAACACGCGCTTCGTCGTTATGCAAATGGTGAGGAAAGATGCATTGCATGTAAATTATGCGAAGCTGTCTGTCCTGCTCAAGCTATCACCATTGAAGCAGAACCAAGATTAGATGGTAGCCGCAGAACTACACGTTATGACATCGATATGACAAAATGCATCTATTGCGGTTTTTGTCAGGAAGCTTGTCCGGTAGACGCCATTGTTGAAGGTCCAAATTTTGAATTTGCGACCGAAACCAGAGAAGAGCTTTATTATGATAAAGATAAGCTGTTGGCTAACGGTGATCGTTGGGAAACTGAGATTGCCCGCAATCTCGCAGCAGACGCTAAATGGCGCTAAGCGTTTGTGGGGGTGAAGTAAGATGATTGAAAGCTTATTCTTCTATCTATTTGCGACAATAACCTGTCTGTCTGGACTAATGGTTATCTCGTCTCGTAATCCAGTTCATTCTGTTCTGTTTTTGATATTGGCATTTTTCAATGCGGCTGGTCTGTTCGTCATGCTAGGCGCCGAATTCTTGGCGATGTTGCTTGTTGTCGTTTATGTCGGTGCTGTCGCTGTGTTATTCTTGTTCGTCGTGATGATGCTGGATATTAATTTTGCTGAGTTGCGTGAGGGCTTTCAAAAATACCTACCACTTGGTTTGGGTGTTGGTGGCCTGTTACTAGCAGAGCTTTGTCTAACAGTATTTGCAGGGGCAACAAGTGCTACCTCTATTCCGGTATCAGACGGACCTCATAATACAGCCGCCATCGGTCTGGTGCTTTACACTGATTATATCTACCTATTCCAATTAGCTGGCATGATTTTGCTGGTTGCGATGATTGGTGCAATTACGCTAACCCTTCGCAAACGAGAGGGTGTGAAACGTCAAACGATTACAGTGCAGAATAGCCGTACTCGTGAAGAATCCGTTGAAGTGGTCTCTGTGCCAACTGGTCAAGGGGTGGGAAAATAAATGCTTGAAATTTCATTAGCACATTATCTGGCAGTCGCTGCCATTTTGTTCACCTTTGGCGTTTTTGGGATTTTTATCAATCGTAAGAATGTGATTACTATTTTGATGTCGATTGAGCTTATATTGCTGTCCGTCAATATTAATCTTGTAGCATTTTCAGCGTATGCTGGTGATCTGACAGGCCAGATATTCTCATTATTTATCCTGACAGTTGCGGCCGCAGAAGCTGCCATCGGTCTTGCTATTCTTGTAATATTCTTCAGAAATCGTGGCTCGATTGCGATTGAAGATGTGAATGTGATGAAAGGCTAGGGGTCGGCTATGTATCACGCAATTGTTTTTCTTCCTTTGCTAGGTGCGATTCTAGCAGGTTACTTTTCGCTTAGTCATAGGCATCAAGCATCAGCCGCTATGGCAATTTCTGCTGTTGTCGGCTCGTTTTTATTGTCACTCGTCGCTTTCTACGAGATCGCGATTAGTGGCAATACACAAACCATCACGATTGCTCGGTGGATTGTCTCTGGCGATTTTGATGCTTCATGGGCACTTCGTTTTGATACACTAACAGCTGTTATGCTGATTGTTGTAACAAGTGTTTCATCTTGTGTGCATATCTACTCTGTTGGTTATATGCATCATGACCCGGCCCGCGGCAGATTCATGGCCTATTTGAGCTTGTTCACATTTGCGATGCTAATGCTTGTAACAGCCGACAATCTTGTTCAGCTGTTCTTCGGTTGGGAAGGTGTGGGTGTTGCATCTTACCTTCTGATTGGGTTCTGGTATCACAAAGAATCAGCGCATACAGCGGCCATGAAGGCATTTGTTGTGAACCGCGTTGGTGATTTTGGATTTGCGCTTGGTATCCTTGCTGTATTTGCATTGTTCGGCTCTGTGCAGTTCGATGATATCTTTGGCCAAGCCGCTGATATCGCTAAGATGGATATTGTGTTCTTTGGCATGTCAATGCCAGCCTTAGAGCTCGCATCTATCCTGTTATTTATTGGCGCTATGGGCAAATCTGCTCAGTTGGGTCTGCACACTTGGTTGCCAGATGCGATGGAAGGGCCGACACCTGTTTCAGCTCTTATTCACGCTGCTACGATGGTAACGGCAGGTGTGTTTATGGTATGCCGTTTGTCACCTGTGATAGAATATGCGCCTGTAGCTCTTGATATTATAACAATCGTTGGCGCTTTGACTGCCATCTTTGCAGCAACAGTTGGCATGACGCAATTTGATATTAAGCGTGTCATCGCTTATTCAACCTGCTCACAGCTAGGCTACATGTTCTTTGCCGCAGGCGTATCAGCCTATCCAGCAGCGATGTTCCATCTTACAACGCACGCCTTTTTCAAAGCGCTCCTATTCTTAGGTGCTGGCTCTGTTATTCATGCTTTGTCTGACGAGCAAGATCTTCGCAACATGGGCGGTATTCGTAAGCATGTTCCTGTGACTTATGCGATGATGTGGATTGGCTCGCTTGCGCTTGCTGGCTTCCCATTCTTTGCTGGTTTTTATTCTAAAGATATGATTTTGGAAGCTGCATATGCGGCACATTCTGGTGTAGGGATGCTGGCATTTTGGCTTGGTTGCCTAGCCGCGTTGCTAACAGCTTTCTATAGCTGGCGATTGCTAATATTGGCATTCCATGGCACACCACGTGCAAGCGCAGAGGTGATGTCTCATATTCATGAATCTCCAAAGGTGATGTTGTTGCCGCTTGTGCCATTGGCTCTAGGCGCCATTTTTGCCGGTTTCCTTGGATATGATTTATTTGTTGGCTATGATTGGCAACAATTCTGGGGCGATTCAATTTTCATTCTGCCAACACATCAGGCGATGGAACATGCGCATCATGTGCCAACATGGGTGAAGCTGTTACCGATCATTTTGGCGGCATCAGGCGTGGCTCTGGCCTATGTGGCTTATACATTTGTGCCATCAATACCATCTGCTGTTGCAAAGCGTTTTGCGCCTATCCACAATTTCTTCTTCCGGAAGTGGTATTTTGATGAATTATATGATGCCATCTTCGTAAAGCCAGCTGTTAGAATAGGTGGATTACTGTGGCAACGCGGTGATAAAGACACGATTGATGGATATGGACCTGATGGGTTAACAGCGCTCGTGCTTCGTATATCGCAACTGTCATCTAGGTTGCAGTCTGGCTATGTTTATCACTATGCCTTCGCAATGATGATTGGCATTGTTGTTTTACTCTCATGGTATTTTAGCGGGTTTGGGGGACAATAGGCATGTTAGAAAATTGGCCTATTTTATCGCTTGTCACATTTATGCCGTTGCTAGGTGTGGCCTTTTTGCTGATGATCCGCTCAACAGGGCCGGTCGCAGAACATAACGCACGTCTTGTCGCTTTATGGACGTCAGGTTTTACATTTGTTATCTCGCTTGTGTTGTTATTTGGGTTCGATAACTCAGCAAGCGGATATCAATTTGAAGAATTTGCAAATTGGATTGATGGTACAGGCATCCATTATCATATGGGTGTGGATGGTATTTCGATGCCATTTGTGTTGCTATCCACGTTCCTGACACCATTTGCAATTCTTGCAAGTTGGAAATCTGTAACGCATCGTGTGAAGGACTACATGATTGCGTTCCTTGTTCTTGAGACAATGATGATTGGCATGTTCGCCTCACTAGACATGCTAATGTTCTATCTGTTCTTTGAGGGCGTGCTTATACCAATGTTTTTAATCATTGGTGTTTGGGGTGGTCCAAGACGCGTTTATGCGGCGTTTAAGTTCTTCTTATATACTTTGCTTGGCTCAGTATTGATGTTGGTTTGTATGTTGGCGATGTATAATATCGTTGGCACAACCGATATTCCAAAATTGTCTGAATTTGAATTTGCGCCAGCGTTGCAAACATGGCTGTTCCTTGGCTTCTTCGCTTCATTTGCTGTCAAAGTGCCTATGTGGCCGGTTCATACATGGCTTCCAGATGCGCACGTAGAAGCGCCAACTGCTGGTTCAATGATATTGGCAGGTGTGTTGCTTAAAATGGGCGGGTATGGCTTCTTGCGCTTCTCGCTTCCTATGTTCCCTGAAGCATCTGAATATTTTGCGCCATTTATCTTCTTCTTGTCTGTTGTTGCGGTCATCTATACTTCGTTAGTTGCATTGGCACAGTCTGACATGAAAAAGCTAATCGCTTATTCATCTGTGGCACATATGGGCTTTGTGACAATCGGCATCTTTTCATTAAATGAACAAGGTGTGGCCGGCGCCATGTTCCAGATGATCAGCCACGGCCTTGTGTCAGCTGCCTTATTCTTCTGTGTGGGTGTCGTTTATGACAGGCTTCATACAAGGGATATTGATGCTTATGGTGGTGTTGCAGATACGATGCCACGTTATGCTGCATGGTTTATGTTTATGATGCTTGCTTCAGTTGGCTTACCAGGCACCTCTGGATTTGTAGGTGAAATGTTGGTGTTGGTCGGTGCTTGGCAAGCTGCGCCATGGGTTGCATTCTTCTCTGCGACTGGCCTGATTTTAGGCGCTTGTTATATGCTTTGGCTCTATCGCCGCGTTGTATTTGGCAAAGCGGTAAAACGCGCTGTATTGAACATGCCGCGCCTTGAGGGCAGAGAAACATTTATCTTTGTGCCGTTAACCATTTTAGTTATTTGGTTTGGCGTTTATCCATCATCCTTGATTGATATCATGGATGTATCGATTAAAGACTTGTTAAGTGATGTTGCATCAGGGCTAACGATTGCCCTTGCATCTCAATAGGGGAGTATAGAAAATGACATTTTCACTAGAAAGCCTCTATTTTGCTCTGCCTGAGACTATTCTTGCGATCGCTAGCTTGTTAGTGGTTTTGATAGTTGCTTATGGTGGTGAAGGTCGGGCAAATCGTGCACGCGTCAAGCGCTTTACGCTTGCATCTTATGCTCTTGCGCTTGTCTCTGTGTGGTTAATCGGCCCACAATCGGCTGTTATTTTAAATGACTTGTTTGCCGTAAACGCTCTTACGCACTTTATGAAAATACTAGTGTTGTTGGGTGCAATGGCAGCAACATGGATGATTGAAGACAGATGGGGAGAAGGCCTTGAAAGGCCTGAATATAACCTTCTCGTTATGCTTGCCACTCTTGGTATGTTGTTAATGGTTTCAGCAAACGACCTTATGTCTTTGTATATGGGTCTTGAGATGCAGTCACTTCCTTTATATGTGATTGCCGCGATGAGAACTAAATCTGTTAAGTCATCAGAAGCAGGCCTGAAATACTTCCTGCTAGGTGCGCTATCTTCTGGCATGTTGCTGTATGGTGCTTCATTCATCTATGGCTATACAGGCTCTACAAACTTCTCAGAAATAGCCCTTGCCTTATCAGGCGGTGCATCAGCGGGCTTGGTTGTTGGCATGGTATTCTTGCTTGCTGGTTTGGCATTCAAAATTTCAGCAGCGCCGTTCCATATGTGGACACCTGATGTGTATGAAGGAGCGCCAACGCCTGTGACAGCTTTATTTGCTATTGCGCCAAAAGTAGCAGCTATGGCTTTGATATTGAATGTGACCTACGGAGCGTTTGGTTCAATTACGTTCCAGTGGGGGCAGGTGATTATGGCACTTGCCGTTGTATCTATGATTGTAGGTGCACTGGGCGCCATCATGCAGACAAATATTAAGCGTATGATGGCTTATTCATCAATTGCACATATGGGATACGCATTATGCGGTCTTGCTGCTGGCACAGCAGAAGGTGCGACTGGCGTCATGGTTTATATGACAACCTATATCATCATGGGTGCAGGTTCTTTTGCTATCATCCTATTGATGCGCCGTGATGGTGAGCCTGTTGAAAAATTGAGTGATTTGACCGGCTTGTCATCAACACATCCTCTTTTGGCTGCTGGCTTGATGATTATCATGTTCTCTATGGCTGGCATTCCGCCACTGGCAGGCTTTTTTGGTAAATGGTATGTATTCCTAGCTGCAGTTAATGCAGGCCTTGTGCCTCTGGCTGTTATAGGTGTTTTAACATCTGTCGTAGGCGCATTTTATTATCTGCGCATCATTCGCCTTATGTATTTCCAAGAGCCAGAACAGGCTCTGGATAATGATTTGGCCTTCCAAAACCGCGCGGTACTTGGTGTTTGCCTTGCATTGATTGTGCTGTTTGTGTTCCTTATCGGTCCAATCCGTGAGCAGGCTGATTTCGCTGTTATGTCAGTGTTTGCACAAGGGCTTTAGTAGCGAATTTGAAGTCAGATATCATAAAATTTGATTATGGGTGGCAGTTGTCTGTTTTTGACACTGCCACATCTACTTCGGACATCATTTTCAGTTTAGATGATATAAAAGAAGGTATTGCTATATTAGCGCGCCAGCAAACAGCAGGAAGAGGCCGTCATGGGCGCAGCTGGACTTCAAACATTGATGATGGGATGTATCTGTCACTGGCATTGCGTCCTCAAAGAGCAGTAAAAGAATGGCCTAGTCTGTCATTTGTCACGGCCCTGTCACTCGTTGACGCCATAAAACAGCTTACGCCGCATATGCCGATAGGTTTAAAATGGCCAAATGATATCTTGGTAGATAATAGAAAAATTAGTGGTATTTTGCTTGAGGCGAAACAGGATCTGTTAGTGATTGGTTGCGGTGTTAATCTTAAAAATGCACCGCATGTGAAAGATGCAAAATTTGCGCCAACAGACATATTTGCACAATCAAATATACTGATATCACCGCAAGAACTGGCAACACGATTTTTAAATAAATTTCATCAGCTATATCAAGACTGGCAGCATGCTGGCTTTTCTTCGCATATTGACCTATATAAATCTCAATTGCTTTTTATGTCTCAACGGGTTTCGGTATCACAAGGATATAATAAAATCTCTGGTATTATGCGAGGGATTAGTCAGCAAGGTGATTTATTGATAGAAGATGATAATGGTGACATCATTTCTTTATCAACAGGCGATGTAAATCTAGTAGGCCAAATAGATGCTATTAGCAATTGATTGCGGAAATACAAATATAGTCTTTGCGCTATATGATGGGCAGACAAGCCTTGGTGAGTGGCGTATTGAAACCAATCAAGGCCGGACAGCAGATGAGTATACTGCGTGGCTTAGTCACCTATTGTCCCTAAAAGAGTTATCATTGAAGATGATTGATGATGTAATCATCGCATCAGTTGTCCCTGTTGTAACAGACCACCTTGTGCGTTTTTCGAAAAATCACCTAGTATGCACACCTATGATTATTGGCGATCCTGCTATTAAATTGGGTGTGAGCGTGGATATTGATATGCCAACACAAGTTCTGTCTCTT
>WTHW01000001.1 GCA_011526395.1 Alphaproteobacteria bacterium | reverse complement strand
CTTCTAAGGCAGCTGCAAAAGGACCAGATAAGATTGTATGGGGGGGCTGTTTTGTCGGCGTAATCATGAGCTTATCGCCAAAATCTGTAAAACACACAGCTGAAATCAGCTGATGATAATTCGCCTCATTTCGCCCTGTGATAGACAGAGTTAAATTAATTTTAGCAGGGGCAATAATCTTCATCATTAGTTTCTATAAGGATAGGACAAAAGAGGCGTGCCATTATCTTCATCTGCTTCTTTTAATTTGCCTTCTAATCTGCTGAGCATATCTGCTTCATCTGTTTGCTGACGCGCTAGCTCCCATTTATATTTTGCTTCATAAAAACGTCCGACTGTCCAATATACATCGCCTAAATGTTCAGTGATAATGGCATCAAGCGGCTCTAATTGGATGGCTTTTTCAAGCCAAATAACAGCTTGATCATAATCATGTAGACGATAATAAACCCAGCCCAATGAATCAGCAAAGAACCCTGAGGAGGGCCGTAGTTCGACAGCGCGTTGAATATATGTAATGGCATCATCAAGATTGCGATTGGTATCTGCATACCAATATCCTAGATAATTTAAGGTAAAGGCATCATTGGGATCACGATCTAAAGATGATAGGAAATATTGTTCAGCAATCTCTTCTTGTTCTTTTGTGGTGGCTGTTCTTTCAAGACAAATTGCCAAGTTTCGATGTAGCCGTGATGTATCAAAAGCACTATTGAGCAGAGATTCATATAAAGGCACAGCTTCAGCACATCTATCAATTGAACGAAGTATATCAGATTCAACAAGAATTAAGCGGGCATTATCAGGGCGTGTGGTACGCAACATTCTGACATGAGCCAGTGCCTTATCAACTTCATCTATACGACGTAAATAGCTCATATAAACAAGCTGAGATGGCAGATAATAGGCATTATTGTCTTGGATGGCATTCAAATGACGCAACGCTGGCTCTAATTGATCAATGGCAAGATATTCTTGTGCTATCACAAAATGAGCGGCTTCAAAGTCAGGGTCTAATATCAAGGCTAATTGCGCGCGTGCAAGTAATAAAGAACGAATGGTTTTTTCCGTATCAAGCCAGCTTGTATCAAGCAATGATTGCGCTAATCCACGGCGAATGGTCATTTTTTGGAGTAACGCATTACTGCCATTATCAAAACGTGACAGAATGTCTTTCACATCAAAAGACGGAGACAGATTATCAGCGATGATTTGTCTGGCTTTTTGTTGTTGTCCCAATCGATGATAGGCAGAGGCAATGGATAATTGGATATGAGGCGGCAAGGTCTCTATCATGCGCATATCATCAAGAATAGATAAGGCATCTATATTCTTGCCTGCGGCTTCAAGAAGATGCGCCATCTGCAATTCCATGAAGGCAGGGATAGTGCCTTTTTCATTCTTCAATAATTGGGCTGTTTCTGCCATTTGCCCAACGGCACCTGCAAATTGATCTTGTGCAAATAACGCCCATGCGCGTGCCACACCAGCGACAATTAATGATGTATCAGATTGAGATAAGATATCTGATAAAGCAGCCACAGCGTCCCAGTCTTCTGAGAGAGCAGAGGCAATAAGCGCTGGCTCTTGCGCAAGAGGCATTGTGTAATTGAGAGATTCCATGCGCCTGGCAATTTCAGCTGCTTCATTAATATTACCAGATTGATAATGCGTAATGAAAGAATGCCGCAATAACACAACATTATTATCATCAAATATCAGGGATTTTGTGTAAAAGTCAGTAGCAGCTGGCAAATCATTGCCATAAACCGCTTGGCGGGCCATCAAATAGTTGCTGGCCAGCCCATCACTTAAAATGATGTCATGTGAAATGCCATCGCCTGACACGGAGGCTGTTTTATTTGTCTGAAGTGATGATGATTGACAAGCTGTCAAAAAGACAAAAACGCTCGCCGTTGCCAAGACGCGCCATGATGATGAACGATGCGTGTTGTGATGCGGTCGAGCGTTTTGTGTCAAATTAGTCATTCACTTACATATTGGGGTAATTTGGCCCCCCGCCCCCTTCTGGCGTGACCCATTGAATATTTTGTGTAGGGTCTTTGATATCGCATGTTTTACAATGGACACAATTTTGCGCATTGATTTGCAAGGCAGGGTTATCCCCATTTTCATCACGAACAATTTCATAAACACCGGCAGGGCAATAACGTTGCTCTGGCGCATCATAAAGAGCGAGATTATGAGCCACAGGCACATTTGTGTCTTTCAAACGCAAATGAACAGGCTGATTTTCCTCATGATTTGTCCCTGACAAATAAACAGATGAATTTCTATCAAAGCTGACGATATTATCTGGCTTTGGATAGTCAATCTTCGGCGCTTTATCTGCAGGCTTCAGGTTCGTGTGATCTGCATGATGTTTGAATGTCCATGGCGCATTGCCGCGTAGGATATATGTATCAAGAGCTGAATAAGCCATGCCTGCCCACAGACCTTTGTTAAAGGATGGGCGGATATTACGCACCTTATAAAGCTCTTTCCACAGCCAAGATTGTTCAATCTTGTCTGCATAGGATGATGGTTCAACACCATTTTGAGCATTATCTTGTGTCACAATGTCAAAGACAGCATCAGCGGCAAGCATGCCAGACTTCATGGATGTATGTGTGCCTTTGATCTTCGGTACATTCAAAAAGCCAGCTGTACAACCAACCAAACACCCACCAGGGAAGGTCAATTTTGGTACCGACTGGAAACCACCTTCATTCAATGCGCGTGCACCGTAAGAGACGCGGCGTCCGCCTTCAAAAACATCTCTGACTTTTGGATGTGTTTTAAAACGCTGAAATTCTTCAAAAGGAGAGAGATGTGGGTTTGAATAATCAAGTCCTACCACATATCCAACGGCCACTTGATTGCCATTGAGATGATATAAGAATGAACCGCCATAGGTATCTGTTGATAATGGCCAGCCGACCGAATGCCATACCGTGCCTGGCTTAGATTTTGCAGGGTCAATATCCCATAGCTCTTTGATGCCAATCGCATAGGTTTGTGGATCCTTGCCTTCACGCAAATCAAAGGTCTCAAATAATCCTTTGGTTAAATGACCACGACAACCTTCAGCAAAAATCACCTGTTTTGCCAACAGGTCCATGCCAGGCATATAATTATCTGTCTTCTCGCCATCTTTGCCAATGCCCATATCACCGGTGCCGACACCGATAACAGCACCATTATCATCATGGATAACATGCGCGGCAGGAAAGCCGGGATAGATTTCAACGCCTAATGCTTCAGCTTGTTCGCCAAGCCAGCGACAGAAATTGCCAAGTGAGATGATGTAATTGCCATGATTATTCATCTGTGGCGGTGTTGGTAATTGGAACTGACCTGATTGAGTTAAGAACATGAATTTATCAGTTTCAACAGGCGTATCAAGCGGTGCGCCCTTATCTGCCCAATCTGGTATCAGCTCATTCAAAGCGCGCGGCTCTAAGACAGCACCTGATAAAATATGTGCGCCAACTTCACTGCCTTTTTCAATCAGACAGACTTCGATTGATTTGCCGTCTTCAGCAGCGCGTTGCTTTAGTCGAATTGCCGCTGATAGACCAGATGGGCCACCACCAACAATAACGACATCAAATTCCATGGATTCACGTTCCATTTTGACCTCTTTTATTTGCCTGTATCCTTGCGGCTAACAGGCTCCTCCCATAAATAAACTCAGCCGGTGTAAATCATTAAGATGCGATAATCATCATTATTGAATTTACCCTTGTTTCTGTCTATGTCACCATTGTGATGAATACACAAATGAAAAATGCCAGATGGATAATAGCTTGACAATAAACGAGATGCATAAAGAGGCGCTTTTGGCGCAACTTTCTTGGCAGGTGGAAATGGGGTGCGATGATGCCCTTATTGATGATACCGCTCTGCGTGAGGAATGGCACGTCTCATTGGCATCACTAACACAAGCCGCACAGCTGTCACATCAACAGTCACAAAATCAAAAGGTACAAGATACCAAGTCACCTGCTATATCGCCTACCACCTCTTCGACAGTCGCGCCATCGGCAAAAACGTCCCATGAACCCTCATCACCTACAGCTGATAGTTTGGCAGATATCTCATCACGTGATGCGCTAAAACAGGCATTACAGGATTTTGAGGGGTGTGAGTTAAAACGCACAGCGACAAATATGGTTTTTGCAGATGGCAATGCTGAGGCAAAAATTATGATTATTGGCGAAGCGCCTGGTAAGGATGAAGATCGCATGGGGCTGCCTTTTGTCGGAAGTGCAGGTCAGCTTCTTGACCAAATGCTTGGCGCGGTGGGTCTTGATAGAACAAGCACTTATATCGCCAATATCATGCCATGGCGCCCGCCTGGCAATCGCGCACTTACTGTTGAGGAAATTGAAATGATGCGCCCCTTTGTGGAGAAGCATATTTCACTAATTGCTCCTGATGTTATTTTATCTTTGGGCGGCACGGCATCTAAAATGATGC